>CAMDPX010000051.1 GCA_945905295.1 Planctomyces sp. SH-PL62
GTAAACTCATCATCGGCTCCGGTCGTCATCGTCCCGAAAGGGACAACTACCGCTTCGAGCGGTCAAATTGGGGATGCTCAGCATACCCCGTCTAGGCACGACCGGAGCCTTCAATATACCTCGTCGGTCTGAGGCGAAGCCTCGTTAGACGTACCCGCGGAAAAGCCGGAGCGTCCAATCGGCGGCCAGTAACACGCACAGCAGCAAGATCAGTGCGAAATTGTGCCAGAGGTCGAACGCTTGTCGGCGGGCCACGGTTGTCGATGATTGCGAGTCGGAACCGATCCAACCATCGGTCAGGCTCGGATCGATCCTGCGTCCGCCAGTGGCACTCGCCCAGCGTTCGAGAACCGCGAAGTCCACCGGCGATCCATCGGTTTCGTTTCCGCGAGGAGTGACCTCGATGACGACCGAAGCGTCCGCCACGTTCTGGCCTTCGCTGCGAGCGGTCACTTCGATGCGATAGCGTCCCGGTTGCGACGGCTCGAATTGCGCGGAGGGCGTCGCACTCATCTGTTCGCGAGTTTGCAGCGCGAGAGGCAACCGTCGGCCATTCGGGAGGACGACGGTTCCCTCCAATGTCGGCGCGGCCGTTTCTTCACCTGCGGAGATTTCCGTCGCGATCCGGATCGAATCGCCGACTCGATACTGAGTCTGTTCCGGCCGCAGAAATAATTGGCGGCGGGCGGACGTTTGCTCGGTGGGAGCTAATGCTCGAAAGGCATGTTGCCAGAACGCGGAATGCAGCGTCACGCCATCATCGGTTCGGGGACCGTGCGATTGCCATCGCCACAAGGTGTCCGTGCCGATGAATAAGACTCGCCCGCGTCCGACGCTCTGCTCCGCGATGACCACCAGCGGACCATAGGCGTTCTGTTGGCCTGCCGTTTCCAAAAGCACCGTGGCCAGCGGGCGTTTGCGGAGCACCGGATAGACATGCTCCAACGTGGGCAATGCTGTCGCCGAACTCGTCAGACTTCGATCCGAACTCTCACGAGTTCGGCTACGTGACTCCTCCGTCAACGTGAACCACGATGACGCTTTCCCTTCCGGGGTGAGCCGCACTTCGATTTGTCCGGAAATGGGAGTGCCCGATTCGCGTGTCAGTTCTACCGGCAGCAGACGCGTCAGCTCGGGAGTATCAACCCATTCCTCCAAATGTGTGCCAGCCATCACCACCAGAGATTTGCCACCCTCCGTGACGGCTCCGTAAATGTGACGTGCCAAGCCACGCGGCCACGTTGCCGGACGAACGTCACCCAAAACCAGCGTATCGAAACCGTCGATTTCGCTGCGGCTCTGAGGAAATCCTCCCAGCTTCACGCGGCGTTCCGGCTCGCCGAATTGCACGAACGCATTTTCTCCACGCGACAACAGCGCCGTCAGACTGAAGCTCGGATCATCTTCCAGCACACGGCGGAGGTATTTGAATTCCCATCGCCAACTGTCTTCGAGAATCAGCACGTCATGGCGATCATCGACCACATGCACATTGACCGCATAAGCCGAGGTAGGATGGCCGCCCTCGGCCGTCCCCTGCATCAACTCAAAGCGGTAGCGTTTGAGTCCCGCCTCTTTCGGTCGATGCGTGACGATCGCGAATTGATCCTGCCCAGCAATCAGCCCAGTCAATTCGCGCCGCTGGATTTCCTGGCCATCTTCTTCGACAACGAGCGTCAGCCGATCCAGCACTTGATGCGGACGAACCGTGACCTGAAACGCCGTCTCCGAGCCGATAAGCACGCGTTGCGCCGCCTGAACCAGAACAATTTCCGCAGCCGTGGGTGCCGGCTGATCGGAAGCTTTCGCGGGAGCGAGCACGTCGAGCGATAGTCCCAATCCTTTGGCAACGGCAACTACATCTGCGGAACTGCGATGTTGTCCGTCACTGACGATCAGCGCGCGGCTCGGCGTGGCGGACGAATCACGCGACGCATTCAATAATCGGACGTAGTTCCAAGCCGACTTCAAACTCGCCGCGACATCGGTCCCCTCTCCGCGCGGCGCGGCCTTTTCGAGGGCCGCGAGCGTGGCCGGGTAGGCTCGACGATCGAACGTGAACCAGTGCAGCGAATGAGTTCGAGCGGCAGCCTGCACCGCCGGGCTGTTCGCGAGTTGCTGCTTCACGTCCTCGAAGCGTGACCCGTTGGCCGCTGGCGACGACATGCTCGCCGAAGTATCGACCAGCACCAGCAAACTGGGCGAATCGGTGACCGTCCGCGACACCGACAGCACCGGCTGAAACAAGCCCAGGACCAGCAGCACGACCATGCCAACCCGCAGCACAGCCAACTGCACGATTGACCGCCGTGGGACATGCTTTTGAATCAATAACCGACTGCCAATCCACAGCGCCCCAAACAGCGCGAGGCCGATCAGCGCGATCCATGCGGGATGCAACACAGGAAAGAACTGCCAGATCATCACGGAGTGGCTCCTTCCCGTTCGCGAAGTGGAGCGACAAAACCGCGCCGGCGCTGATGCGATGTGCTCAGCGCTGGATTCATTCGAGGACACAACCAGTACGCCAAGAAAAACTCGGCCAGCAAACAGAGGCACGCCGCGCTGACGAGCCACGGTTCCAGAGCCAGCCGCCGATCAACGGCCCCGACCTTCGTCGCCGAATTAGTCGGCTGCTCGATTTTCATTTCGACGGGAGACCACCACGCCCGAAATTTGTCCGGCTCAATCGGCTCCAGGCGGCTGTCACCCCGGCCGGGTTGAATCGTTAAATAAATCTGCTCAGGCGAGCGGGGCGGCGTCAGCCCTCCGGTACTTTCGTCGCCCAACCGGGGGGCTGACGCCGCCCCGCTCGCCTGCAATCCGGTGCGTGGTTGAATGAGATAGAAGCCGGACTCCGTTGTGTCCGACAGGGTGAGCCATGTGCGATTCGACACCGTAGGGACTGGAGCAGACAAAATGCGGCCGGTCGGGGAGATGACGCGCGGAGACTGCGCTGCATCAATCGATTCCGGCAACGCCACGGTGATCGTCTCTCCCGACGTGAATTGACGCCGCAGTCCGGCCGATTGCAGATGCAGCAGCAGGCGATCGACCAGCGGCACAAAACTTTTCCGGCGCGGCAAATCGCACCAACGATCGTCGGCCGAGCCGTTGATCACGATCACGCGACCGGCTTCCACGCGTCGCGCGATCAGGGCCGGAGTTCCGTCTTCCATCGTCGCCAGCACTTCATCCCCTGCCGTCAGCGAACCGAACCGATGCCATGCGCGCGACTGGGTGCCGGCCAGATCGCCCACCTCCGGATCGACCAAGCCCGTCAGTAATGGGTGGCGATCGTTCCATTGTTTCCACGGCGACAACCCGCCTCGCTTCGCATCCGCTTGAACGCTTCCGGATAATTCACTCGGCAGCAAGCTGTGCGCGGGAGCGAGCGGTTGCACAAAGGCTCGATTGTAAAGTTCCGCATCGACCGTCGATCCGAGGAACATAGCCAAGCCGGCACCGCGACGAACTCGCTCCGAGATCGCTGTGAATAACGCTTCGCTCAGACCGGAGACATCGGCCAACAGGATCACATCGGCCAAAGCGATTTCCGCCGCCGACACCGTGATCGGAGTCTGGATCACAAGCTGTCCGTCAGCCGCCACCGAGCCAGTTTCCGCCAATGAACGAATCGCCGTTTCCAATGCCAGACCGGAATGTAGGTTGGGACTCTGTCCCGACCGTGTTGGCGTTGAATCGTTCGGAACGGTCGGGACAGAGTCCCAACCTACTCGGTTCGGAGTGATGAGCAGCAGCCGCGAATCGCCAGCGCTATCGAGATCAACGTAATACACATCGTCGTCAGGCAGCTCATCCGACGGCTCCAGTTTCAGCGTGACCAGACTTCCCTTTCGATCAAACGTCGTGGGCAACGGTAAGTCGACCGCCGTTCGTCGACCCGGTTGCAGGGTCAGCGGAAACTCCTGTTGTTCGACGCCCGACAAACCAGAAACTCGCAGCGTTCTTTGCATCGCGCTATCGCTGGTACCCGACGCTTCCACATGCAACACGGTTTCCGAATTTCGAGTCCGCAATCGTGCGGAGGTGAGCCAAGCATTCCGCGGCGCAGGCAAGCCGACATCGATCAATCGCAACGAGACATCCGATTGGGTGGCACGCCCTGAGGCATTGCCAAGGGCGTGGTCATCGGCCACGCCCTTCGATGACTCAGGGCGTGCCACCCGTTGTTGAGCGAAGGTCGAGATCTCACTCGTGTTCCAGCCGTTCGCGGGGTTGTCGGTCAGGAAAACAACTTCGACGTGAACTCCCGGACGTCGCTGCGCCAACAACGAACGAATTGGTTCGAACGCGGAGTCAAGCTGCGTCTCTGCCAGTCCCGATTGCAGACTGGATAACGCTGACAAATACAGAGTGGCCTCGTTCGTCCACGGAGCCAGCACTTCCGTCGTACTCCCGGTGAGTAGAACCGCCGTTCGATCACCCGGCAGAGTTTTGCGGATCAGTTCGGAAGCGAGATCGCGCGCCGTCTCCCAAGGAGTCGGACGTCCTTCGACACGTCGTCCCATGCTACGGCTGATATCGAGCACCACGATGCGATCGAGACCGGCCGCCGTTCCCGCCGGAGACCAGATCGGCCGCGCGAGTGCCAACACCAGCAGCGTCAGAAATCCGGCTCGCAACAAAAACAACAACACCTGATGCCACTGAATCCGTCGCGCCATTCGCTGTTGAGTCAAATGCAGCCAACGCAGGCTGCTAAACGGAGTCTGCCGCACATGCCGAGGCTTGAAGAGATGCACGAAGATGGGAATCGCGAGCAAAGCCAGACCGAACAGCGCGCCGAAATTTAAGAAGGTCATCGTCGCACCTTGCGATGGCGGCTCAAGGACATGGATTGTTGCTGGTCCCGTTTACTGTCCTCGTTCGTACCGAATGAGTTCATCGGTTTCCGCATTGATGGTCACGGTCAAGTCGCCTCCGCACTGGAGGAATCCTGGCGTCGGCAACGGTGCGAAATGAATCGTGCAAACTCCTTGAGCCACGGAGGCGGTGATGTCCATCGTCTCCACGTGGTAGCCCAGTCCGCGAGCGGTTCGGAGAGCGGTCTGGATGCCACGGACTAACTGAGTGTCGTAATCGGCTGCGGCGGCAACGCTCATGGATTCAGTTCCTCGTCTCCGAGTTTCAGCACTTCGGCCGTACGTCCCACAACGGTCACCAGACCGTCATTGTCAATGTGATAGAAGTCTTCGCGACTGATGACAAACTGATGCACTCCCATCGTTTCAGGATACTCTTTCGAGAGTCGAATGTCTTGAGGGCTGGGTTCCTGTCGCCATTCTGGTCCGGCGTTCGGATGAGTGTGAAAGCTGCCGACGATTTCCTGTCCTTGAAAGAGACCGTTCGAGCACAGTGGAAAGCTGAGCGAATCGGACGCAGACGCGGGGAGCCGAATCGCGGTGAAATTGGCTTGAGCATCTCGGACCAAGAACCCACCCTGTTCCGTGGGGTGCAAACCGCCGACATCGCTCGCGACATACGCCTGACGCATTTCGCTGATCACACTGCGAGACGCCAGCAATTCGCTCCGTGTCGGTTTCTCGTTCTTCATCGTCGCACCTTGCTGCGCCGGTTCAAATACGCCGACAGCGCCTGATCATAAGGCTGCCGAGTGTTGATCAAGTGATAGTCGATGCCGGCTTCCGCCAAACCTTTTCGATAGAACTCACCGCACTGCCGGACTTGTTCGAGATAACCGTCGCGCACGGCGGCGGGATCGATCTCCAATTCCTCACCGGTTTCCAAATCGCGGAACTGAGTCGCTCCTTGAAACGGGAATTCCAGTTCGGCGGCATCCTGAAGATGGAACACGATCACGTCGTGCTTCAGACTGCGCAATTGGCGAATGGCTCGCAGCGTTTGATCGGGGTCGTCGATCAAATCGCTGATGACAACGACCATTCCTCGCCGTTTGAGATTCCGCGCAATCTGCCGCAGACTGCTGGGCATGTCGGTCCCTCCGGCCGGCGGATTGTCGATCATCACTTTCATCATCTGCCGGAGATGCGGCCGCCGACAGCGCGGCTGCACCAGCATGCCGGGCTTCGTCCCGAACAACGCCAGCCCACAGGCATCCTGCTGCCTCAGCACCAAGTAGCCCAGGCAACTGGCGAGGAAGCAGGCGTAATCCCATTTGGTCAGCAAGCCGGTGCCGAACGCCATCGACGCGGAACGATCCATGAGCAGGTAGCAGCGAAGATTCGTCTCCTCTTCAAACCGCTTGATGTAGTAATGGTCCGTCCGAGCATACAGATGCCAGTCGAGATACTTCAGATCGTCCCCCGCGACGTACTCCCGATGATCGGCGAACTCCACGGAGAAGCCGTGAAACGGACTCTTGTGGAGTCCATTCAAAAATCCTTCGACGACCAATCGCGCCAACAGAGGCGATAAGCCGATGCGAGCCAGCACCTCGGGTTGCAGGTATTTTTCCGCAGCGGTCCCAGTCAACCCTTCAGCCAAACTCGGCTGTCCCGATTGCTGCGCCAAAGCTCGATGCAACTTCTGCATGAGCGTCGAAGCCGCCGGACCAAGCTGCCGCCACCAAGCAGTTCCCGGCCCAGTTCGCAGTGGCGTTGTCAGAGGTTGAGGGCTTAGAGACATCGAGGCCATTCGTTTTGGCAACGTAGCCGGACTCGTGAGAGTTCGGACCGAAGTCTCACGACTTCGGCTACGGAGGATTGTGAGAATCGAATTACTTCTTCCGCTCCGGCACGACTTCGAGCAACCGACGGACGATGTCGTCCGTCGTCGTCCCTTCAGCCTCGGCGGCGAAACTGCACGAGAGACGATGACGCAGCACGGGGAGCGCCAGATGACGCACGTCATCGCACGACACGTTGATCCGTCCGTTCAAAGCGGCAAGGCACTTCGCACACAAGATCAATGCCTGGCTGGCGCGAGGGCCGGCTCCCCAAGAGATTTGTTCTTCGATGAAATCGGGAACGCCCGGTTCGGAAGGGCGAGTCGCACGGACCAGATCGACCGCGTATTGCGTGACGTGCTTGGAAACCGGCAGGCTCCGCACGAGCTTTTGCATCTCCAGGATGGCCGATTGATCGCAAACCGGTTTGAGGTCCACCGTGGCGTTCGACGTCGTTCGCTCGACGATTTCTTCTTCTTCTTCGAGGCCGGGATATTTGATGAACGTGTTGAGCAGGAAACGATCCTTCTGAGCTTCTGGGAGCGGATAGGTTCCTTCCTGGTCGATCGGATTCTGCGTCGCAAGCACGAAGAACGGCTTCGCCAACTGATACGTTTTTCCGCCGGCGGTGACTTCGTGTTCCTGCATCGCCTGCAACAGCGCGGCCTGAGTCTTCGGCGGCGTGCGGTTGATTTCGTCGGCGAGCACCAGGTTGGTGAAGATCGGCCCGGCCACGAAGACCGTCACGCGCTTGCCGGTCGTGTGGTCGTCTTCGATGACATTCGTCCCGACGATGTCCGACGGCATCAAGTCGGGAGTGAATTGGATGCGTTTGAAATTTAGCGAGAGCAGTTGAGCCAGCGTGTTGATCATCAGCGTCTTGGCCAGACCAGGCACACCTTCCAAGAGGTTGTGCCCTCCAGCGAAGATCGTGATCAGCAATTCCTCCAGAACAGATCGCTGGCCGACGATCACGCGGGACATGTCGTCCAGCATCTGAGTGTGAAGTTGTTTCAGTTTTTCCAACAGGCGTTCGATGTCGGTGGGTTCGGTCATGGCGGGTTGTTCAATCAGGAGGGAGGAGTGCGGTGGAGAAATCCCAAGGTCCAAATCTCAATGACCAAGGAATTTCCAAATCCCAATTCCCAATCTCGAATGAATGGTTTGAGTGTTGGTTTTAGGGCTTGTGCATTCATTGGTCATTGGTGTTTGGGCATTGGAGATTTCGGTCAATGGCTCAGCGCATACGTGATGATATTCATGACGACTCGTGTGGCGTCGTCGGCCGCGAGTCCTTTCGCATAGGCGTTGGATTCGTGATTGACGCCGCTCATCAGGTCAAACGGCGTGTAGATGACGGACAGTCGGCCATCGACGAACAGGCCGTAGAATTCCGGTGTTTCCAATGTGGGATCGTCGCGGAGCGCTGGCGGGGTGTATTCGACGCGATCAACCGGATTCCAGCCGCTGGCGAAGAGCGGATGTGACGCCGGCAGCTTGAGCAACTCCCCTTCGGGAATGACTTTCTTCAGCTCACGCCGGAATCCGAGATCGAATGGTTTCAAGCCAGCCGCGGCGGTCGCGACGAGCATTCCGCCTCGTTGCAGGTAATGACGCAGCCCCTCGACTTCCTCACTGGTGAGTTGGAAGTCGTAGTGGCCCGTCATAAAGACGAGCGGGCAATCGGCCAACTCTTTGTCATCCAGCGATACTGTGATCGGCGAGAAATCCACATCGAGCCCGGTGTTCTCCTTGAGCCCTTGAAGCACGCTGTTTTGCAGAGCGGGGTTCACATCCCAACTGCCGCTGTAGGCGACCGTCCCGAATCGAAACACATCTCCAGCGGCGGTGCGTCCGTCATAGACGGGGAACTCCTGAGCCAAGAAGCGACCGTACTCCGTCGCACCCAAAACGTAGGCCACGATGTTCACGCCGAGACGCAACGCCGATTCGCCCACGAAATGTTTTCCCTGCGGATGATACGGCTCGCTGCTCCAGGCGGCTCCCATGCCGACGGGGACCAGGATCGCGGCGGCTCGCGTGCCGATATCCAGCGTGTAGATCTCCGGCGGCTGCTGAAATTGCACGCCGTTCACGAGAGTCATCAATTGCTGCACTCGATAACGCGAGTTGAACAACGGATGATCCTGCGATGCTCGCATCAGCCGCTTCTGCGGGAAGACCTTCCGCATCTCGCGAGCAACCGCCTGCGAGAACTCATCGCGCCCGCGAGCGGCGTTGAACAGGATCGTGCCCCCCTCGGTCAGGAACTTGCGGAGGTTCTCAACCTCTTTCGGAGTGAACGTGAAGTCGTAATCCCCCGCCATGAAGAGCAACGGGATATCCACCGGATCGAACCCCGGACTGGCGAGCGGCTTCGTGGCGTACTGATAGTTGTTGCCGTCGGCCAACCGCGCATTGACGGTCGACATCAAGTAGTAGCCGTCGTTCGGGAAGCTCTTCCATTGCTCAAACTTCTGGACGGTGCCGTCGGTGTGAACGTACTCCAGCGTTTCGCCGTATTCGACCTTGTGCATCACCGTGAGATTCGTCGGCGGCGGTGGCGTGCGCGTCTGCGTCTTCCGCTGGCCGGGACCGGGATCGGGAATGACGCCCGTATCCTCGCCGCTAGCCTCCATCTTCTGCGGAGCCTTCACCGGCGGCGGAGGCGGCGCTTCGGCGGGAGGAAAGTTGACTCGCCGTTGAGCGAACGCCGGGGAGGACATCCCGATCAGCACGACGAACAAGGGCAGCATTCTCGCCAGCGCGTTGACCATGATGATTCAACTTCTTCACAACAGGCCGCGCTAGCTGTGGCTCAGTGACTGCGCGGGAGATTCATGGGAAAGAAAAAAATGCCAGGAACCATCATCCGCTTGTTCCGCTCCCCAGCGGTGAAAGTGACGAAGAAATCTTAAGCCGGCCATTCCGTGAACACCCGGTGGAAGCGCGAGTTGAGAAACATCGGCGAGGATCGCGAGGAACGATCGCTCGAACGACAGTTCGGGAATTCGGCAAGTCACCAGAGCACGTTGCTGTGGTCCACTCAGGGCACCTGCGGCCTGACACGATGTGGCAGCCGACTGGATTAGTTCCAAGGCCGCGGCATCCAAGATGAAAGAACTTTGGCCCGTGAATCCCGAATCAACGAGCAACGTCTGAAGTTTGTCGCGACCATCTACAGTTAAGAACCGAATCTCAATCACCTCGACGTCGGGGCGGCTTGTGAATGACACCGTGGGCATGTTTCTGCTTTCCCAGACCGGGTGATCGAACACCGGCTACAAGCGACGGATGACGTCAACGACTGGCGGAGCGACTTCAAACACCATCCCGCGCCGTGGATTTGGATCCGTCGCCCGCAGGCTCTTCAAGGCCCCGTCGAGATCCTCTGACACGGCAACGACCTCACCATCCAATAAGGCCACACACTCGCCATAACGAAGCTGGCGACCGTTCCACAAACTTCCTTGGCAGATCCGATCGGCGACCACCTGGTTAAGTTGCATTTCATTCATGACACCGGCCTCAATTTGGATCTCAACCAGCCGTGAGACTGAAGCAATTCGTTTATATCGGTCAACAGGATTCGCGGCAATCAGTTCGCAGGTCTCATGGCAGACTGACCTCGATGGTCGGCTTCTTTTCGTTCGGCTGAGGACGATACCACTCGGCGGCCGGCGTGACTGTGACCGACTTCAAAACTTTCCGCTCCATCCCTGCGGTCTGCGTTGGTCCGACGATGTTGAGCTGATACGCCGGTGCGGGCTGAAGTTTGGCGTCCGCATCGTATTGCCAACTCCGGACGATGAGCGGTTCCAATGATTGAGGCAACGGTGTGAAACCGTTCTTTAACACCGGTGCCGGCGAGTTCCGGATGTTGGGATCCTGGGTACCAGCCGGCAAAGGGGTGGCTGGTTGAGCCGTCTTCATCTCGACGGCCAATCCCAAAGGAACCTGGCCGGTGACTTGAGCCACCATGAAGTTCAGCATTTGCACCGCCGGCAATCGAGGTTTTCCTGCGACGGTCGGAGCGGGAACCCACCCTGGTGCGAAGACAACGTCCTGAGGAGTCACGGGGGAATTGATCAACGTCAACGGGCCAGTCCCCATGTAGATCTTGTAGCCGTTGGGATTAGCCACCATGTCGCGAATCACAAGGTTCGTCATCTGGATCGTCGCGCCGCCGTGATAGTACGCCGATTGTGCTCCGGTGATCGTGATGTCCTCCAACGTTCCCGCAGAGCTGGTGAGCGTCATGCCGTGTGTGCAATCCTTGATGAGCATCTGCTTGACCATGAATCCGCTGCCGTACCAATACAGGCCCTGAGCGCACTTCTCGATCACGTTGTTGGTCATGATGCACTCGTTCTGACCGTAGCAAGTGATGCCTCCCGGATAGTTGCCGCGAATCGTGTTGCCTCGGACTTCAATCAACGGGCAGACGGAGATGTAGAGGGCCGGGTTCGGCACTGGAAACGGATCGTCGCGCTCGAACTGGTTGTCCGCCACGACGGCCGAGTCGCACGAGGTCAGCACGATCCGACTGGTCCCCGTGAATCGGTTCTTGATGACGTTGATCCGCTCGCCTTGTTTGGCCCCGGTGTTGTCGATGCCGGTCGGCTGAGCGTAGATGTTGATCAGTTCCGCCCGCTGAATGTCGAACGTCGAGCCAGTCGCGGCCTCCAAGATGCCGCTCGGATCGGGCTGTGGCATTCCCGCCGGGACTTCTTTCTTCGGCGGCATCGAAACGATCAGAGCGTTGCGTTTCCCCTGCGGCAGGCCGAGTCGTCCCGACATGACGAGTCCACCTCCCTTGGCGATCTTGAGCATCCGCTGTTCGGGGTCTTCCGCGAGCAGCCGGAACTCATGCCGATCCTTCGCCGACTTGGATGCATCGAGCCGAATGTAGCCGTAACTTTCCACCAGCCCACCGGCGCTGAACACGATCGGTCCCGCTCCGACTTTGAATTGCAGCACCGATCGCGGATCGAGCGACAGTTGCTTGCAGGTGATCTGCCCATCGTCATTGCGATTGAAGGTCACGCTGTCATCGCGAGCGATCACGACTTCGTCGTCCGCAGCGGGAACCTTGCCGCCACGCCACGTCGCTGGGTCTGTCCATTCGCCGCCACCGGAGGCGTTGGAATAGATTTCGTCCGCGACGCCTGTCGCGCAACAAGTCACCAAGCACAGGACGGCAAGTACCAAAGTGAGCGGCAAGGCGCTAGCCGCCGGTCGGGCGGAATCAGTGCCGGAATTACCGGCGGCTAGCGCCTTGCCGCTCACTTCGGTGTCGGTCAACCGAACGTTCATGGCCGTTCTCCCGGCGCTGCCCCGTCGATGAAGTTGCTCAGCCAGTGCAACTCTTCGTCAGAGACGGCTCGAACCTGAAACGCATCAATCTCACACGCTCCGACCAGCAAATAGCTCATCACGATGCGGCCATCCAAAGCTTGCGGTGGAGCATCAAGCATGAATCCCACCTTCCGCCACGCACCGTAGGTCCGCTCCACAAAGTAGGTGCTGGTCCCTTTCAGCGGGACGGTGTCGTTCCCTTGGCCGTAAAGGCTCAACGAGACGTGCGAGTTGAATCCGGGATACGCCGTCAACATGTCTTCTCGATACCAGCATTCGACCCAGTAATGACCACTCGTGGTCAGGTTCGCCAACGGGCGTTCGAGCGTCAGGTACCCCAGATAAACCGGATGAGCTTCCAACAATCCGACGTGCGGTCCGGCGAGACCCATGCCGCGCGCGAATTTCAGATTGACCGGCTTGCCGAACCACTGAGTTTCTTCCGGCTCGAAACCACTGATGACGTCGGCGAACGGCGGCAACTTCGGCGAGCCTCCATCCGTCGCGGGAACAGCGCGAGCCAGACGTTCCTCGAACTGCTTCTTGCGATCGGCCAATTTTTCTTTCTCGAAGTATTTGGGAAAGGCCTGCTCCAACTGAGCGAGCCGTTTCAACGCCTCGGAAACCTGCCCCATGCGTACCAGACATTCCGACATGCCGTGCAGCGTGCGATCTCGATAGCCGGCCCACTGTCGCAGTTGCAGCAAGACTTCGTAGTTCCGCAGCGAGGCGTCGTACTTTCCAGAGACGCGATCCGCCTCGGCTCGCAGAAAGCGATACAAGCCTTCGAGTTTTTGATCCGGATAATTCAACTCAATCTTATCGAGCAACAACCGAGTCTCGCGGATGTCCCCCGTCCGCAGTTTTTGCTCGGCGACTCGCAGCAACGCTCCGCGTGTGACCGCTTCAGATTGCGCGGTTGCCAGAAACGCTTCCCCGCCCAGGCTAGCCGCCATGCGGTACAGCTCGCCGGCTGCTTTGATTTGACCCGCTTCGGCAAACAGGTCGCCGCGGTGGATCGCCACGAACCGCATATCGGGATGTTCGAGGCGACGATGCTTTTCCAAGATCGCATCGTACCGCCGAGCCGCTTCATCAAGATCCTTGAACTGCCGATGCACGATGTCCGTCGCCGTCAGTTGGATCCCCACTTGCAGCGTCGGCAACTTGCCGAATTCTTGATTGGCCTGTTCGAGCACCTTCTCCATCTCGGCCTTGCGGCCGTTGTGTCCCAGAGCGGTGATCAACGACTTGTACAACTCCGCGCGAAATTGCGGATCGAGCCCCAGTGCGGCGAGGCGATGCTTCGCCAACTTTTCCAACAGCGGCCAACGTTCCGGCGCTTCCGACGACATCAACAGGTCCAAGATCCGATCCTGCCGCTCGGCCGGAAGTTTTTCGATCTGGACGTCCGCCGATAATTCCCGAATGACGTAGCGAATGGAAAACGGACTGATCGAACCGGGTGCCCCCCAGACATGCACGCGGCGTTGAAACTGCGGCAACGATCCGCCGCCAGAGAGCGTCACCACGTAATCGCCAGGAGCAAAGTAAACATGCCGCACGCTCCGCCCGAACGCTTCCGTGCCGTCGCCGAAGTTCCATTTGAGTTGTGAGTCCTCCGGCAAATCCCCCTGAGCTTCAAATCGAACGAGATACAGCGTCGAATCGCCGGACGCGACGAGGGCATCATCAATCCCATAACCGATCGCCGCGCCCGTGTTCGGCCCGGCCACTTCCAACGCCGCGACGTGAGCGTAATCCGGATGCACGAACATTTCGCGCGGCACGTAGGCCCAAACTTTCGCGGCCGGCGGAACCCACAACAACGAGCATCCGCCATAGGTGCCGGGGCTTTCCTTCAGCACATGAAACATCTCGACGGTATGCACTCCAGCTTTGAGTTCAATCTCCGTGCCGATGGACTTCGTCGGAATCGAACCGGTCAGGCGTTGATTCGATCCAGGCCGGTCGCAGACTTTGAAGCCGTCGATGAAAAGAAACGACGCATCCTCGGAGTTCACGAAGAACCGATAGACGCCGTCGGCTTTGATATTCAGGTGGCCGCGATACGTCACAGCGTAATCGCGCGGATTCGCCGGACGAACCGGATTGCTGTTCTGTACCATCTCTGAGACAAGCCCATTCGCCACGACGGGGTCGCTCTTCGTCAGCCCGTCGCGAACCGCCGTCCAATTGGAAATGTCGGTCCCCTTCCAGTCTCGAGCCTCCATGACGATCCCTTCGGGAATCGGCGCGGCGGCAGCCGGCGGCGCAGCAGGATTCCTGGCATGAACCCAGTACCAGACGTCCGCCCCATGCCGCGGAAACTGAATGAGAGTGTCTCCAAGAGGCGCGTGAGACAGCACAGCGACCGGCAGCGCTGTTCCATCAGCACAGACGACGGCGACATCCGAACCATCGGGCTTCAACCAACCACCGGTCGGCAACCGAACCACGATCGACTTCGACGTCGATTGCGCCGGATTCAATCCCATCAGGCGGAGCGTGTACCGCAACTGATAACCATCGAGCCAAGCGGGCGGTTTCTCCGGCAACAGTTCGACGATGTTCTTCTGCGGTTCAGCAGGAGTCGCAGTGGCCTGCCCCAAGGCCCCATTCACGGCCCCGCAAAAGATGGCAAGCGCCATCACTTCTAACACGCATTGTTGTTTGAAGTCGCGCATCGACCACACCTCGGTTTAGCGGATTCCCAACGCCGATTTCAGACAGGCGTCGATTTTCTGCATCAACGGCGCTGAGAGCGAGCCGCGAACTTGCTTCACGTCGGACTGCGGAATCGTGTGCAGTCGATTGCAACGAATGGCCGAGTTCATGCTCAGCCCCGTGGCTGCTCCGTCAGGCATTGTGATGTCAATCAGGAGCTGATCCGGTTGATGCACGTTCGAGAGATTCGAGGTGATGGCAGCGATGACCGTCTCGCGAATCGCAGCATTCAATACGTCGTTCTGTACGACAAGCGCGGGCCGCCGTTTGCTACCCGGTGCGCCGACGTAGGCCACATCCAAAATGACGGCATCGCCGCGTTTCATTGGCATTGGTCGTAAACCGCCATCTCCGGCTCATCCCAGCCGTTGCCTTCCGAGGAACGAGCGAGAGCCTTTCGCATTTCATCGTGCGTCCAGTCTTCACCAATGACTTTGGAGACTCGCTCGAAAACATCCGATCGCAGAACGACACAATCCAAACCATCAACATTCAACCGAACGTTGCCGCCGTTGACGAGGACTTCATGTTGTTCCAGAGTCAATTCCATGTCGGCATTCTTTCAAGGGGCCAATCGAACGACAAGCTGAATCATTCGTCAGTTCATCGCGGCTCACCTCACTGCGGCTCATAGGTGATCCGCAACTTCCAAAGTTTGGCACCATTCCAATATGGCGAATGCGTTCGAAACCAGCCCATCGCTTCATCGGTTGTGATCTGCCAGCCGAAATTGGGGACAGTTCCCGAATACCACAACTCGACGTCTTCCGTGACGTTGAAGGTATGCTCGCCCGCGCCTTGAATGGACGCCGAGGCCGTCGCCTTGACCGCTCGGTCTTGTCCCAGCCCCAGAGCACCCGGTGTGTGCCATTCCAGACGATTGGGTCGCGTGATGCGATATTGGTGCGAAACTCCCGCACCCCAGCCCTGCAAGATGCGGCGGACCTGCACGCGAACGCCGGTCGCGGGATAGACCTGAGCATACGGCACAACCCATTCCGCTTTCGTGATCCGCTGACCCGGCGGAATCCTTTCGAGCGGATAACGGATCAGGAACGACGTCTTGGGAGTCAGGTCAATCTGATGATTGCCATATTCCCCGTTGGCGTTCACGACCGCCGCCCAACTCATCCGCGGAGCATCCTCCGAGATCGCCGCCATCATTTCGCAATCAGCGTCCGTCAGCACGATCGTCTTCGCTGACGCGGTGGATGCCGACAGGACGAGCAGCAGCACAGCCAAGTAGCCACGCTCGCCAAGAGCGTGGGTTCTCACGAATTCACCCACGCTCTTGGCGAGCGTGGCTACGTAAGGACAACTCACGGCATCTTCTCCACAGGGACATACAGCTTTCCAAACTTCGGCGACCAGGCGATCGCTTCGACCGTCGGATTGTTGACCGTCATCTGCACGGCCGACGGTTTGAATTTCCCTTCGGCGTCCAAGTCGATCAGACAGATGCGCCCATTCGCTCCGATCGCCAACTGATTCGTTTTTTCGAAGACCAATGGAGTGCTGTAATAGACGAAGTTGTCGTTGGTCATCGTTTGCGGGGCCAGCGTGAGTTGCCCATCGGCGTGCTCCATTCGATTGATGCGGCCGTCGTAAACTAGCGTGGCGATATAGATCGACGGAACGGTCGGATGCACGGCGACTCGGTAACGGTACGCCACATACGGCTGAATGTAGAAATAACAGTAGCGACCCAATCGGTCGGAGAGCACCCAACTGACCGGACCTGAATGGCCCGCCAGAAAAATGGCATCGTCATTGAAGGGAGCGTAGCTATACGGAGCCGGCACACTGGCGAACGAGTAGGTCGTCGCTTCCATGTACTTTCGCAGAACGAGCGGCTGCCCGGCTGCTTTCGATTGCTCGATGGCTGCGAGCTTCGCGATCCGAGCCGCATTGGCCGCGGCAGGATCAAGCGGAGGAGGCGGTGCGATGGGCTTCACATCTTCCGGCGGCGAATTCGGCGGAGCAAAAGCCGGCAACCCATCCGGATCGAGCAACAACCAGCCAATCGTCGTGACCAGTTTCTTTGTGCGATCCAGTTGCTGCATGTTAGGTACATACAACCTCGTCACCGCCGGGTTCAGCGAGAATCCACCGGCCAGCGCTCCGCAACTGAAGTCCGTTCCGCGCGCCCCTGCGAAGATGAGTTTCGGTTGCGGCTCGTCGAGACCGTAGATCAAGAGATGATCGAACTCGGCGGAGACCGCCGGATCGGTCGGCTTGTCATCGGGCAACGGTTCAACATCCTGCCAGACATAAAGCAGCGGCAGCCGAGGATGACACAGCAGACCAAGCACATGGTTTGGCCGCGCACTGAGTGCAGCCGGTTTGGGCAACGTGATCATCACCGGATCGCCGGGAACGATTTGTCCTTGAGCATCCAATCGGAAGAGCGACACCTGCGCCGGCGATTTCGGACGATGCCCAACCGCAAGCACGCCGGCAACATCATTGACCGCAACATGCCTCGCCGCCGGAGCGACCACGGTGGTCACAAACGGCAACGGAGTTTC
This sequence comes from Planctomyces sp. SH-PL62, assembly GCA_945905295.1. Lineage (GTDB taxonomy): Bacteria > Planctomycetota > Planctomycetia > Planctomycetales > Planctomycetaceae > SXKJ01. The sequence continues at coordinate 17,284 of CAMDPX010000051.1, forward strand.
CGGCACCGTGCGGAGACGAATTTCTCGCTGCGCGAATGCGGGATTGGCCGCAAAGAACACACAAAACAACGCCGCACAAGTAACCCGAAGCGTAAGCGAGGGCGAGCGCTCCACAGGACTCGGAATCCATGCCGCATGAAGCGTACGCCCTCGCTTACGCTTCGGGTTATTTTGATACCTCATGGCATTCGATCCGGTGCGGCCAAGCGTTGATAGTAGGTCTTCACGGCCTCCTCATATCCCGGCGGAACGGATCGGGCGGGGTCATCCAAGACGTTGCCTCGAACTCGCTGTTCGCGAGGCAGACTCGCCTGGAATCCTGAGTGCGCTTGATGAAAGACCTGCAACACTCCGCGAACTCGTTCGAGCGTCTGCTGCTGCAAACGAAAAATCTCCGACGAGGGCCGATCGTTGAGGCTGTGCAGGTTCGCCTGCATCTGATCAATCAATTGGTCGAGGTGTTCTGTCGGCAGATAAAGATTCTTGAGGTCTTTGCGGATCGTCTTCAGCCGCTCGATGATCTGTTCCTGCTTGTCGTTCATGTCGCGCATCATTTCGGCGACGTTGGCATCGAGCTTCCCGCCTTGGCGTTCAACGATGGAATTCTTCGCCTGCGGCTTGTCCATCCGATTGATCATGTCGTCGGTCCATTCGCCGACGTCGCTGAGGCTGAACTTGGCGTCATCTGACTCAACCTTCCGTCCGCCGATGCCGGTTGATGTGTCGTTCTGCGGATCGTCGCTCTTCGTTTCTTTGACCGTGTCTTTCTGGTCGGGAACTCGATCCTGTCCTTCTTGAACTTTGTCTCGTCCACGGCGATTGATTGATTCATTGCCGACCGCCACACCATGCGCCCGCGCTCCTTGCCGACCGACGCGCGATGCTCCGCCGACGTTCGTCGTCGGAGGTTTTTGATTGCCGGTGGCGGCAGAGGCGGCCGTCGAGTTCAGATCGCCCCCTTGTTTGCCGACGTCCCCCTTCTCGTTGATGTTGAAGGCCGCGTTGAGATTGTAGGTCTCGTAGTTTTCCTTCATCGCGTCTTCTTCTTCGAGCAGATCGCCGACGAGGTCTTCAAACTTCTCCTGAATGTGCGGTTTGACTTTGTTCCCTTTGCGATCGGACTGATTGGGGAAGCTCGGCTCGCCGCCGGGAGTCTTCGCCAGGCTGAGATTCTTGAACTCCTGCCGCATGCCCGTGTCCGCTCGCTGCAATCCCGGCACGGCGCTGTTGGGAAACAGGTAGTCGTTCGGTTTGGATTCGTCGTCCCCGTCCCCCTTCTTCTTTTTCTGCTGAGCGACTTCGGCCTGATGAATGATCTCTTCGAGCTTCAGTCCGTCGGGTTCGTCGAGCAGATCTTCGGAGTTACCTTCCTTCAGCTTGCCGAGTTCGGCCTGACGATCGAGCTTGCTCTCATCGCGTTGATCTTTATCCGCCAGCAGACGACGAGCGGCTTCCGCGAGAGCCTCGCGCAGCTTCGCGTAGATTTCATCGAGTGCGGCCGCCGCTTGAGCTTGCTGCTGAGCGGCAGCCTCCCAGTTCTTCGCGTCGATTGCCGCTGCGGCGGACGACTGCATTCCGCGCAGCTTCTCTCCGCTCAACGCTTCGGATGTTTCTGCAAAGACATCGCTCAATGGCGACTCGGATTCCGCGGCTCGTTCGGCCAGACCAGAAAATGCGGTGGCGGCCAAGTCGCACAACTCGGTGAGCTTCGATTGCCGCCGAGCCGCCGTGACGATTCTGTTCTTGGCGAGCGGGGCGGCGTCAGCCCCCCGGTGGTCTCGACTGTCTACCGGGGGGCTGACGCCGCCCCGCTCGCCTGCATCACTTGTGTTGGCCCAACGCGCGGATTGATCTCGCAGAATCGCTTGCCGGTCGGCGAGCATTCGCAGGAACGGCGTCATGTGGGCCAATTCCCATTCCTTGCGGAAGTGAATGTAGTGCTCGTGAATCTCGCGCAGACTTTGCAGCGTCCGAGCCATCGTGGCTCGCGCATCAGCAAACGAAGTCCGACGACCGGCCGCGTCATCTCGCGTCGCCACGCTGTCCAACACTCGGATCGCACGGATCATTTCCGAATCCGCCAGCATTCCCACCGACAGCCGCAAGCTGCCTGCCGGAGGTGCCATCTCGCGAGCAATCCGTCCCGCTGTCTGACGCAATTGATCCTGCGCCTTGGAATGCTCCGCCGCTTCCGTGATCAGCCCCTTCACTCGCTCCGGATTGTTTCCATCCGCGGCGGGATCAGCATCGAGCTTGCGAATCAGCGCATCGAACGCCGCATGTAGTTTCTGCTCGACCGCGATCACACCCGCGATCTCGGCTTCCGATTTCAAAATCTGCTCGTACAACAACTGCAACTGCGAACCATCGCCCGTCACAAGCAACAGATGCGTGGTTCCCGTCGTCCACACCTCAGCCCGATCCGGTCGCGCATCCGATGCGCGAGCCGCCAACTCAATTCGCTCCCCTTCGGAAACGCCAAACGCCGTCGGCGTGATCTCCACCGTATTCGTTGTCTGCCGAGCGTTGTTCGATGACCAAGTTTGCAACTCAACCCAACCATCATCCTCTTTGGGATCGGCAGCGGCCTTCGACTTCACCTTGCGAAAGAACAGTCCGGTACGCGACAGCCCGATGTCATCCAGCGCATCGACCTGCAACGCAATCGCCGAGTCGATCGACAACTCACCGTTCGTCGGCAATCCCGTCAACGTCGGGCGCGGGAGTTCATCGGCAACGGTTCGAATGTTGAACCAAGCACTGAGATGCGGAGGCCGATTGGCCCGATCCGTTTCCAGCGCGTACTCAGCAACGTTCGCAATCGTCAGTTCGCCAGAGAACTCGGTCGCACTGAGCTTCTTCAATTTGACCGCCTGCGAATCGGCCGCACTTTCTTCAATCAGCCGCGGGGCGCTAGCGCCCGGTTCGGACGTGCGATCCGCGCCTGAACCGGACGCTAGCGCGTTCCGGCTGATCCCTCGCAGCCGCAATCGGACTCCTTCCACCGGTTGATCGAACACGAATTTCAGTTGTGCTTGGGTTCCTTCGAGCGCCTCCAGATCGCCGCTGGATTGCACCGACTTGTCGGGCAATCGCGCGTACTCCGGAAAGCGATAATTCACCTCGACCCATTGCAGCCGCGCCGGCGTTGGTACCTCGATCCGGTAATATGGACTCGTGAAGTCGCCGCCATGCACAGCGTAGGACAGACTCCGTTGAACATTGCGGAGCGTGTAAGTCACCGTCTCGCTTTGGACCGAAACCAACTGCGTGCTCCGACGATTCTGTTCGTCGAGCAGAATCGAGATTGCGCTGGGCCGCTCACCGAGAATCCGCACACGGATTTCAACATCGCCGGACGCTTCGATATTTCCCGGCTCAACCTCCAGCCGTGTCCGATAGACCGGATAGACCGAAGCGAACGGCAGCAGAATCCGCTTGGCAGAACTGGCAAACCGCTGCGGCTGCCACATCCAACCGATCGCCGCGATGGCGGTGAATGTTCCCGCCAAGGCCAACCACATCGCCGCCGGCTGAACCGCGACCGCCGCCGGCAACCGCAGTTGAGCAAGCTGGCGACAATTCTCCTGAACCAGGGCCGGTGCTAAGGCGTACTGCCCCTTAGCCGCCTCACGGCTTAACTGCAAGGTGTTGATTAGCCGGTTCTGAATCTGACCGGCGAACCGCCGCTCGATCGCCAAGGCGATTTCATCGACAGTCGCATGACGCTCGCGCCAGCGCCGCGCCAGACTTCGCCCAAACCAAAACAGGACGACCGCAAGACCGCTCGCAGTCGCCAAGCGCCCCCACATGGGGAGATGCACGAGGTTGTCCACCAGCACGGCGAGTAAGAAGTAGCCCCAGACGGCAGAGAGAGTCCCACCCAAAGCTTCCAACAGATTCCAGCGCTGCCAGCGCGTGCGTTGCGATTCCATCAAATGCCGCAGGCCATCAATGCGATCAATCATGTGACCTCAGCCAACACACAGGAAACTTTTCGTTGAATGCGGCGTCGCGTAATTTTCGCTCGGCCAGTATATGCCTCGCTGCAAAGCCTGTTCAATAACGTCGATGAAATCCGACACGGCTGGCCAATTTGTGAATTTGGGTGGCACGTCCTGACCATCGGGAAGGGCGTGGGAATGTTGATCAATTCGGAAAACCACGCCCTTCCCGATGGTCAGAGCGATCGGGTGGCACGCCCTAAGTCATCGAAGGGCGTGGAACCCGATCACCAATGACCACGCCCTTCCCGATGGTCAGGGACGTGCCACCCACGCCAGCAAACTCAGCTCAATTCGAACTTCTCGCCAGCCGTGTGAAATCCGACGGCTAAGTGGCCTCACAGAGATCAGCGCGGATCTGACCAAAGCGAAGGTCGTGCGAGAGCTGCTGGCGTGAAAAGCGAAAAGGGAGACCGATGAGCCGACTGAACCGCCGTCATTGCTTGTCATCCATCGCGATGCTGACCGCTGTCTGCATCGGTTCCGGCCAAGCAATCCTGGCAGAGAGTGGCCAGCCGGAGGTGAAGGCCGGACCGCCGACATCAACTCCCACAGGCTTTGCGAGCCAACTCTCAGGATTGTTGGGGGCGATCATCGGACCGACAGATTCTGGCGGCGGTGGAGATGCGGATGAGGAAGACTCCGGCTCGTAGCAAGCCGAGTGCGCCGAGCATGACGACTCCGGCTTCCACGACTTTGGGGCGTTCCAGATGCGACAGGTAGCCCAGTCCCATTTGAATCAGGACGAGAGCGAAGATCACCAAAGCCCAACCGGCGATTTCTCGAATCCAGAACATGGCATCAACTTTCTGCGGTCGTGGACGTAGCCACGTTCGCCAGAACGTGGGAACAACTACCAACGATTCCCCACGTTCTGGCGAACGTGGCTACGGCTCATGAATAGTCTTGGCTAGCGCCGCGCGGCGATCGACTTTGACTCGGATTAGCCGGCGTCTGACGATCATGCGGAGGTCGGCGTACAGCAACAGCACCTGCGTCGTGCGGAGATACATCGAGCATTGCCCGGCCGTCAAACGTCTCCAAGCCAGTTCCGAAGTGACGATGACGACCACAACCGTGATGATCAACAGAGGCGGGACGGGCTTCAAAAGCTTCTCTGCATGAGTGATCGACGGGTTCTGTTCGGCGATGCCCCCGACGATTCCAAAGATCGTCAGCAAGAGTTGTGACAGCAACACGCAAACCAACAGCAACACCATCTGCCGAAAGAGTGACGATGCCTGATGGGAAGTCGGCAATGCCGAGGGACGATCCGGCGGGACGACAATGGTGGTCGGGGCTTTGTTCGGAGTGCCGGAGAATGTCTTGATGAGTTCGCTCAGGGTGCGGCCGATCAACCCTTTCAGGGATTGATTCCGGCTCAAGAAAATCAGCAATCCGAGCACGATGGCGACGTACACGACCGAACCAAGTTCGTCTTCCATTCCCGGTCGGTTGGGTTCGCGAAAGAACAGAATCAACTGAAATGTGACCAGCAGCGGCGTCCCGTTCGTCTTGATGATCAACCACAGCAAGAGAACGACACACAGGCCAATGACTGCGGTCGGCAGATTGGCCTCTCTGAGCAGCAGCGCTCCGATCAACACGCCGGCGATCACCAGTTGCAGGATGCCGCGAAACGTCTGCGTCGCCGTGTGCCGGTCAGGGGTCAGGTCTTCAAATTTCATTTTTGGCCTCGCGAACGGGGCGCGATGTGATTTGGAAGGACGATGCGGAAATTGAGTCAGGGGTGGTTTGGGTGGCCAAAAATGAAATTTGAAGACCTGACCCCGGCTTTTTGAAAGCGTTGAGCGTCATCAGCGCAGCCCTCCTGCGACGATTCGGCCGGAGCGGGCAATCTCCATTTCCGAGAGCACCAGATGAATGGCCTCTTGCTCGCCGGAGCAGGTCACGGTGGCACCCAACCTTCGCAGCTTGCGATGCAGTTTCGCGACCTCATCGCGCATCTGGATCTGCTCGGCGGCGGCCATGAGGTCGTCGATCGAGTTCGATTTGTGGATGGTCGAAGCGGTGGTCGGCCTGCGGAATGTCGGGGAGGGGCAGACGAAGGCCGCGCGATGATGACGTCCCAAGGCCATCTTCACCGCCGGCAGAAGATGTTTGATGTCGGATGCGTGCTCCAACAGATTGGCGAACACCACAAAGACTTCGTTGTCACGAGCATGACTGACCGCTTTCACCAGCGAGTCACTCAGCAGATTCATTCGCGCATGGTGAGCGATCTGCTGGTCAGCTTCGGCGACGGGTTCCATCCAGGCGATGCCGGACTGATCGAGAAACCGCTGAATGTGCTCCGCCATGTAGGCCGCATGGTGAACCAGTCGCACTTGCTGCGCGGCCGAAAGTTGGAAGACCTCGGCCAGCACACCCGCCAGCAAGAAATGTTCGCGAAAGCGACGACGGCTGTGTGGGAACATTGGCCACAGCGTGAACGGCACTTGATTGACGCGGTTGTCGAGCAATTCCGGATACCGCTCGCCTGCTAGGCTCAGCGCCGCACTGATCATTCGCGGCGAGAGCGGGGGCGGGGGCAACGGGGGGTTGATCGAGAAGTCCGCCAGTGCATCGAGCAACCGATAGAAGCCTCGCTCTCCCGTGAGCGCTGGCAATCGCCGAGTCTCCCGTTCATCGAACAACATGGCACCCACCGGATCGCCCACCGAGATCGCGGCCCGTGCAACGCTCGCCGCCACAAAGGTCATCTGATCGAGCAACCGGAATCCGAATCCTCCCAACCGAGTCTCCATCGAACCATCGACGAACAACTGCACGCGCACGGGGACTTCGGATTCGTATTGCCGAGTCATCAGCTTGTCGCGGCGAGCCGACACCTTCCACGCGATTGCTTTCGGCGGATCACCCACGACGTACTCGCGCAGTTCGAGCAATTCCGAACCGAGTCCCGATCGTTGCAGACGATGAATGCCGTGCTGTGGCAGCGAGTTGGTCCGCTTAACCAGCGGCTGCACATCGCCCGCCACCGCGAAGGCCGGCAGCACGCGAAACGTCTGCGAAAGGCTGATGAACCGCTCGGCGAGGAAAAACCCCTGAGCGTCTTGCAGGCGGAGCCGAACTCCCGGAAGCGTGACCTCTCCGGCAGCACGGACTCGGACAAGATATTCCAGCGTGACCGATGTCGTGCGAAACCGCAGCTCGAACTGATTGCCGCTGAGTCGTTGGTCAGCGTGGTTTCTCGAAAGAACCTCAATGTTCTCCGGGATGACATCGTGGATGAGCACAACAGGACTGAGCCGCAGGGCGCTCGCCCCGGTTCGGGATGGTTCGAACCGGACGCTAGCGCGTTCCGGCTGATCTTTGCCAAAGCGTCCGGGCTTCCAGGTCACCTTCACGGCGATCGTCGCGGTTCGCCCGGCCCACAAGCGTCCGGTTGGTTCGGAGAGGCCGTTGACCGTGCGCTCGATCTGAAGACGAGGAAGTTCGCCCCGGACACGCCAGCAGAACAGTGCCCACTCCGCCGCCAACCACAGGAGGACCGACAGGGACAGCAGCGACAACTCTGGGGCTTTCTGCAACACGCCGAGAAACAACCCGATCATGGCAGGCAGGGTCATCCAGCGGCCGCGAGCCGTCATCATCGAACCGTCCCCCTCACGAAAACGGTCGGGACGGAGTCCCAACCTACGACGCGAGCCGTCATCATCGGCCGGTCCCCCTCACGGGATCGGTATGCAGAACGGGGACGGACTTGATGAGTTGTTTCACCACATCTTCGATCGAGCGTCCATCCATTTCCGATTCGGGCTTGAGGATGAGCCGGTGCGAGAGGACTGGCAGGCAGACCGATTGAATGTCCTTGTGAGTCAGAAAATTTCGTCCCTGAAGCAGCGCGTGAGCGCGAGCCGCCTTCATCAGGTTGATGGCCGCTCGCGGACTGGCACCCAGCGCGAGGTCGGGATGCTGACGGCTCTTTCGCGCCAGATCGATGATGTATTCCTGCAACTCGCGCGATCCAAACACGGTGTCGAGTTGCTGCTGAATACTCACGATCTCTTCCGCGCTCGTGACCGGCTCCAACTTCACGGCGGTGCGGCTGTGAAGCGTGAGCATGTCAATCTCCTGCTCGCGTTCGGGATAGCCGACTTGAACGCGAAACAGAAACCGATCCAACTGGGCTTCCGGCAGGCGATAGACCCCTTCTTGCTCGATCGGGTTTTGTGTCGCCAGCACCATGAATGGTTCGGGCAGCGGCAGCGTCTTCCCTTCGATGGTGACCTGTCGCTCCTGCATCCCTTCGAGCAGCGCCGACTGCGTCCGAGCCGGAGCACGGTTCAATTCATCGGCCAGCAGCAATTGGCAGAAGATCGGCCCCTTCCGCAGCACGAAGTCGCTCGTCTGCCGATCCAAGACCTGCGTTCCGGTGACATCCGAGGGAAGCAGATCGGGAGTGAACTGCACTCGCTCGAAATGAATTCCCAGCACGGTTGAGAACGAACGGCAGAGTGTGGTCTTGGCCGTGCCGGGAACCCCCTCCAACAGCACGTGTCCTCCGGCGATCAGCGCCATCAGCAATTGGTCGGTCGCATCGCCAAGTCCCACGACAACCTGCTCGACGGCCCGTTGTGTTCGTTCGCGAAGATCACTGACACGCAGAGCAAGTTGATCAAGGCTGGGTGATGACACGAAGTGGGGTTCTCATGTGTTGAGGGGGCGGAGGTTAAAGACTCTAAGGCAGCAGGTAGGAAATAAACTACCGACTCGTTCGTCGGTTCAATTCTTCGGCCCAAAGGGCCATCTCTTCTCCCAGCCAGGGCCAACGGCCCTGGAATGGAGAGTCACACATTTCTTCTGAGGCCCAACGGGCCGGTCGTTCCATTTCTGATCTATCGCATAAGGTCGAAATGAATGGTCGGCCCGTTGGGCCTGCACTTCATCGGGCACCACACCCAGGGCCGTTGGCCCTGGCTGGACGAACGAATGGCCCGTTGGGCCGGAGAGCCGCCTCTATCACGTCGTTGACGATGCTGGTACTTCATTTCCAACGGGCTGCCTAATTTGCTCACAATCATTCGACACGACCGGCGGTGTGCGTCGCGTTGAGCAGCACCTCGCGATGCAAGCCTCTCAAGGAGTGAATCAACAAACCAATCTGTTGCAAGCGGCGCGAGGAAATATGAGGCGCGTCAGAACTGGCGGCAAGTTCGATGAGGCTCGTCAATTCGCGCCGCTGCGACGCGCTCATTCTTTCCAGCGAAGGCTGGATCGCGGGGTTGTCCAGGCAATGCCAACTATCAGGACTCAGTGGGGCACCGGCTGATAGTTCCAGGCAGAAATCGCGAGCCAGCATCTGTGCGGCCTCACCATATTGACGGCCCTGATCCTCATTCCCGTTGAGCAGAGCCAGTGCCGTTTTCATGGTGCGAGCGGACGGAGACGGCGGGTTCACAGCCGCCGTGTGTTTCATCTTGAGGGTCAGCCAGGCCGCCATGATCGCGACCAATCCGACCAAAACGATCCATGTATAGAGTCGTCGATTGAGCGGACGCGGCTGGTTGATGAGCGCTTCATTCAAGATGTTCGACTCTTCGACATTTTGAATGACCGAGTTGGCCAGGCGGAGCGCCGACTCCAACGTCGGCTTCGGAGGCGGAGCGTTTTGAATCGGAACGGACAACGGCATCGACCTCTGAAGTTCCGGCTTTGCAGTCTGTTGGAGGAGCGGGCTCGCGCGGTAACTCGGCAACGGCCGGCCATCCACGAGGAAGACCAAGCGACGCTTCTCGCCGCGACACAACAACTCGCTGACACGAATCGCGAACAGGGCGTTGTCCCCATGCCACAGCATGCTGTTGGTAAAGAGGCTCGGATCAGCCGCAACAATCGTCGTTCCCGCATCCGGTAAGCCACTGAGACTGGCGGCAATCAACGGCTGTCCGCGACATCGCCGCGGCGAACAAGTTTCCGGGACGGTGGCGAGAACTTCCCAGCTCATCCCTTGGGAGGGATGCAACACCAACCATCCCGATCGATTGACGATGAGTTCGCTCAACCCCTTCATCAGCGGATGGGAACGTTCCAAATTGGCCACTCGCAGACAGTCCGAATGGCCTTGGTACTGGATCGCCGAGTCCTCAGAGGTGATGGAGGTCGAAGTAAAGCTCGCGATGCCACCGATCGAGGCGGTGCTGTCGAAGGCCATCAGGATCGTTCCGCCTCGTTCCGCGAATGTCGAAAGTTTTTCGGCGTAGGCAGCGTTAGCGCGACCCTGTTTCCCAATCATGACAATGACCGAGTCCCGGGGCGACGCGAGCGACGCATCGAGCGACCCCGCGACCTGCAGACCCCGCTCCTCCAGAAGCATCTGGAACAACTCATGACGAAAGTGCCATTCGGAATTCAGCGCCGCCTCCGCAGACTCTCCATCGACTTTTTCCTGCGCGAAGGCGTTCGATGCCGGAATGATCGCGAACAGAAGCGACATCAGCAGGCGAGCAATCGCCACAGAACCTGCTCGATGGATAATCGGACTTCGTGTTGCCATACCGATTCGTCCGCCCGCATTCTCAGCCGAGGTATTTGGCCCTGCTCACGTTTTCCAATTCGCGGCGAGCGCTGCCGATTTGATCGGGAGTCAATTCCGCTTCATCGGGAAGGTAGCGTGCGAGTTCATACAAATCCGCCAGCACCTGGATCGAAGGCTTCAAATCCGGAGTGGTGTCCGCGACTTGCCGCTCCACTTCGCGATGAGTCCACCAAGTTGGAACGGACATGTCCGATTGCAGCGCGTACTGATGAAAAGCTCGCACGACATCCTCGCGAGTGCGGATGTCGGCTGATGACGTCACTTCACCAACAGAGTTCGACCTTCGTAGCAACTTCGATTCTTTGACCGCCGTCACCACTCGCGGCAAGAAGTACCAAACGAAACCCAGTGCCGCGAGCAGCAGCAACAACGGTCCCGTTGATCGCGACGTCGCGCTTGGTGAATCAGACGATCCGCTGGAAGATCTCTCCTGCCGAGGCCGAGCGTTTCGCGGTTGTGCATCCGGTGCGGCCGCCATTTCCTTGAAGACATTGCCCACCGATTCAATCACCCCTCCCGCAGTCGAGCGACGTTCGGGTCCGGGCGGCGGAGTCGATGGTTGAGGAGTCGCGGCTGTCGCCGGCGTCTGATTCGACGATGGAGCGGGAACCTGGGACGCTTCACGAGCAACATCCTTGCGGAGTCCATCGAACAATCGGTTGATCGACTTCTCAAATCCCGACAAGGATCCATTGCCCGGATCCTGGCCCCCGGCAGATGCTCCGGCCGAGCCGTCTGGTGCAGCCCGGCTCGCCTCACGCGTTTGATCAATCATTTTTCGCAGCGTTTGAGCAAATCCGTTTTGCTGCAACTCCGATCGGACATCCAACTGTGGCGACTTCGGGCTAGCGACTTCGGGAGTGTCTGCTGGTGTCGATGACGGCGGCGCGGCCGGCTTTTCACGAATTGGATTCTCTGGCTGCGATCTTGATGGCTTGAAGACACCACTCCCGGCATCGAGCTTCTCACTCTCATGACCGAGCGCTGACTGCCCGAATGGTTTTCGAGTTGTCTCCGAGTCGCGCGGCGGGAACTTCAATTCATTTCGCGGATCACGCATGAGCGCTTCGAGTTCGCTCCGCGCACGATCAAGGCTGGTCATCGGTTCGTCGTCGCGAAATTCCGGAACGCGCGGTCCCTTAACATTTCGCTCGGCATCCGTCGGCGAAATCTCGGACGGCTTCGGTTTGTCAGCCGGCGGTGCAGGCTCAACACGCTCACGATCGGGGTTCGCTGGTTTGAGCGGTTCATTCCGCTGGCGACCGGCTTGTTGAAGCAATCGTTTCATCAACTCTTGAGCGGCCGGCGGCATCGCCGACAAATCCGGAGCCGGTCCAGCAAGGGGCGCGGTCGAGTCCGACGGGATCGGCACGCTCTTGGAATCGCCCGTCTCCTTCCGTGGAGACAGTTTTCCATTCTGCGAAAACTGTTTGAGCAACTGCCGCACCTGCTCCTGCACTGCGGGGTCGGACATCATCTTGAGAAGCTGCTCGGAAGAAGGACCGTCTGGCTTCGGAAGAACAGTCCCCTGAGGAACGGATTCGGAGAACTGCTTCATCGCACTCAGCAGAGCATTGAGTTGCTCCGGATCAATTTTTGGAGTCGCAGACGTGTCACTTCCCAATTCGCCTGCGGCCATCAACCCCCGCAGTTGCTGTAGCCACTGCACCTGCTGCTTGAGATCGGTGGAAGCTCCCTCCGGCAACGGCAGCAATCGCTGCGAGGAAGTCTCGACCGGAGAGCCCGCAGGAGTGCTTGGACGGCTTCGCTCCTGAGCGGATGCCGGTGAGAACTCCATGCCCTGCCAGCAGGCAAGGCTGAGCACCGACAAGAACACGGTGCGACGGATTCGTTTTTCAACCAAGCTCATTGCGTGTGGTCCATGTTGAACGATGCAGCCTCGATCACAGCGTATCGTGGATCACTCCCAAAGCACATGCCTTGTAAAGCAAGAAGCCGTTGAAGACGAGAGCCAAGTTCTGTCAGTTCCCTCGATCTTGCGGCCAGTGTTCACTCCGCTGCTCGCGAGAACCTGGTCAGCCCCGTGATACCGAATTCCCATAGAGCCGATTCCTTTTCACCGAGACCGGCCGGCCTTCGACCGTCCAAATCCACATGGTCCCATCGCGAATGAATCGCTGCTCGTCGCGGTATCGCGCCGCGTTGCTTGGCGGCGGAATCATGGCCTCGCCTTCTCCGGCGAGTCCTGCTCGCTCGGCTCGCGCAGGAACGGCCGCATCATCTCCAGTTTTTTCGGACCGATCCCTTTAACTCGCAACAAATCCTTCGCGCTGCGAAACGGGCCGTTGGCCTTGCGGTCGTCGACGATCTTCTGAGCCGTCACCTCGCCAATGCCTTCGATCTGAGTCCACTCGACCCAAGTGGCCGAATTGATGTCGATCCGAAAGTCGTACTGCCGAGCCGGCAATCGATCGAGTTCAATGGGCCGCATCCCCCAGCCACCCAGCGTCACCCAGTGATACCCACTGAGCGCCAAGAACACCGCCGCAAAGACGCCGACAAACAACTGATCGTACTTGTCGATCCACAGCCAACTCTCAGGCACCTTGCCGAACTTCAAAGTGTCGAGCACATTTGCCTGCGGGTCGCTCTGGGCGACGGACGTTGGTTCGGCTGGTCCGGTGGCGGAAGAGTCGCTTGCAGAGGGACTCGTGCTGCTCATGTTCGCGTCAGCAACCCTGCCGGCCTCGGGACAACCAGCCGAGCCTTCCACCACAGCGGGGCTTGCAACAACGTCGCCGGAAGGGGCCGGTGTGGACATGACGATGGCCATCAACGCGGGTCAATCAGCGGAGTTCATTTCTTCGGAAACAACGCACGCACGGGAATCGGGCCGACGGTCTTGGTGCCGATACGCACCGAAACCGACTCCGTCAGAGAATACGTCCGGGTCACCTCGTAGTCCGCCTTGAGAGCGCTACCCGTCGGACGCTGATAAACCTCCAACTGCTGGTCGATCAAGTTGACGATCCAATACTCCGGAATGCGCGCGTGGGCGTAGATGGTTTTCTTCAGGCCTCGATCATCTCGCAGTGTGGAATCAGAGACCTCGACAACCAACGCCACCTCTTGGGCGATCGGGTGACGGTCGGCATAGTCTTCGGAATCACCGCGAATGATCGCAGCGTCCGGTTCGGGAACATTGCCAGCACCCAGATGCAATTCCGGTAGCGTGATCGGTTCTTGCGAATCCAAATACCAACCGCTCGGCAGTGCCGCTTCGAGCGTTTTTCTCGCCAGTCGGGTCGCGATGCGATGCGGCGGATTCTTGGGCATCTTGGGCACCACCATTCCATCCAAGAGCTCGACGGGCTCCCCATCCTTGATGATGCCGATGCCAATCATCCGCTGGTATTCATGGTTGGAGAATCTCCGGCCCAGCCAGCGCGATTCCAATGAGATTTGCAAAGGGGTCGCTCGCGCACGGCGCGAGCCTGCCGCTGGCGGCTTGGAACGCCGCTTCGTCGAAGGAGCATCAAGCGTCTTGAGTACTGCAGTCATCTCACGCTCGCGACAGCCAAAAAGTGAGGACGGTTCGCCGAAGGCAAACCGTCCTACTTTTCATTCGTTGACTAATGCTGGAACAAGAACTCCTTCGAGTTCAGGATCGCCCACCCCACGTCTTCCAAAGCCAAGCGGCGGTCCGCTTGAGCGGCGATGTGTTTCTTCGCGGCGTCGAGTTCCGCATGCGTCGGTTTGCGCGACAGCGCGGCGAGATACAGCGTGGTGATGACCTCGTCATCCGGCTTGTTCTCTTTCGCGAAGACCGCGATGCGGCCGGTGTCCGCTCGGAGTTTTCCGTGGACCGTCGGGCCGTTGATCATTTGCAGAGCTTGCGACAGGTTCGACTCGTTCGAGCGTTCGCATTGGCAGGCCATCTCGCGCTGCGGCTGGCCGAAGATTTTCAGGAAGTAGTGGTCAGTCGGAGGATCGGCCAGCGAGACGGCTCGCGTGCCAGGAGGCAAACCGGCGAACGTTTCGGGAACGCTCGTCACTTGGCAGATCGCGTCGAGCAGTTGCTCGGCGGAGAGCAGTCGCGTGTTCGAGTGCGAGCTGTAAATCTCGTCGTCCTTGTTGAAATTGTTCTTGCGGCTGCTGAGCTGATACGTGCGGCTCTTGAGAATCGTCTTCACGACGAACTTCGTGCTGAAGTTGTTCTTCACGAACTGCGCGGCGAGTTCATCCAACAGCTTGGCATTCGATGGCGGGTTCGAGTCACGGAAGTCATCAACTGGCTCAACAATGCCGCGGCCGAGCAGATGACCCCAGATGCGGTTCACGGCTGCACGGGCGAAGAACGGGTTGTCGCCAGAGGTCAGCCACCCCGCAAAGACCTCGCGGCGGTCCTGTCCAACGGCGTCATCGACGTCACCCTTGAGCAGCAGATGCACTTTCATTTGCTTGCCGGTGCGCGGCTGAGTGATTTCACCGGTCGGCATCGGGTAGATGATCTCTTCATCGGCGGTGTCACCCTTCTGGCGAGCGATTCGTGTAAAGGCGGCAGCGATGCCGTAGTAGTTGTCTTGCGACCAACGCTCGAACGGATGGTTGTGGCACTTCGCGCATTGAATGCGGATGCCGAGGAAGAGCTGGGCGGTCGTCTCGACGGCGTCGTTCGGATCGCGGCTGGCTCGCCAATAGTTCGCGGCCGGGTTCTCGAAGACGCTGCCGCTGGCGGTCAGCAATTCACGAGCGAACTGATTGAACGGCTTATCGGTGCGGATCGAATCGTAGACCCAGCGGCGGAACTTGTGCGTGCCGATGGCCGTGACCTTCTTGCTGTTTGATCGAAGGATGTCGGTCCACTTCAACGTCCAGAAATCGGCGAAGTCGTCGCTCTCAACGAGCGTCTCGATCAGTTGTGCTCGCTTGTCGGGAGCGGCATTGGCGAGGTACGCGGTTGATTCCTCGATGGTCGGCAATCGGCCGGTGACGTCGAGGTAAACGCGACGGAGGAATTCTTCGTCCGAGCAGAGATCGGACGGCAGAATCTGAAGCTGCTGCAACTTCTCAAAGACGAGGTTATCGACAAAATTGTTCGGCTGCGGATTGCTCCAAGCAAAGCCCGGGACGTCTTCCAGGAAGGTGACGAAGCCGGTCGTCATCTTGTCGAGGATACGAGCAAGGATCGCGGTTTCGCCGCGGCCCGACTTGGATACGAGGCCGGTTTCCGAAACGCTACCGACTTGTTCGTTTGATGAACTGAAAACGGTCAACGGCGTAACATCGCGCACGCTGCCGTCGGTGTAGGTGCCCATCACGACCAACTGTTGCTGATTACCGGCTGGCTTGAAGACGCGCTTGTTCGGGAAGACTTCGATCTTCACGAGGTCCGGCACGGTCTCGGCGTCCATTCGCAGGCCCTCGCCAATCCAGCCGTGAAACACTCGATGGACGGGATCGCCCTTCTTAATTCGCCGACCGCCGCCGTGAGCGACTTCCATCAGCGGCTTCTTGATGAGCAAGCTCTCGTCCGGTTGTACCGGATTGATGCGGCGCTGCATGAACTCGGATCGCAGAGTTAGCGTATCGACGGTGGGGTCGAAGGCTCGCAGGGACAAGCGGAAGCCTCCCTTGCCGGAAGGAGATCCGTGACAAGCTCCCATGTTGCAGCCGGCCTTGGTCAGCGCGGCGAGCATCTCGTTCTTGAAGCTGACGGGCGAGGGCATCGCCATCTCTTTGACGGTGACGTCCGCCGTGGCCTTAAGCGCACCCAGCGTCGCCGTGATTTGAGCGGTTCCATCCGCGACCGGTTTGGCCAACGTCCCTTCGATCTTCACGACCGCCGGATTCGACGAGGTGTATTGCAAACCCAAGTTCGTCAGGTCGCGGATGTCATCCGCGCTGAACGTGCCGCTGACGATCAACTGCTGCTGAGCGCGAACGCCTCGCAGTTCAAACTTGCCCGGATCGAGCGAGATCGCCCCCGGATCGGCGGCGGTCGCCAATGTAGAGATGGCAGTGACGAGGAGTGCCAACAGGATTTGAGGCGTCTTCATGTCATGGTCCTCAGTTGTTTGAGCCTTCATCTTTTACCCCCAATCTATAACCCACCGGTCTTGAGAAGGCAGATTCGGTTATAGATTTGGGGTAAAAAATGAGGCAGGATTATTCGACGGTCAGTGCGATGTTCGGTGAAGTGCCAGTCAGTTTGGCGGCACCGTTCATCGCGTCTCCTTTGACGTTGATTGTGTTGACCGCTCCTTGAGCGGCATCGGCGGCGACGGTCAGGACGATTTCGGCTTCGGCGGCTCCTTCGGCGACAGTCGCGGGGGCGACGGTGACACCTTTCGGGAGGTTTTGCAATGTGAGCGTGATCGGACCTTTGAACGCCGGGTTGCGATCAATCGTGACTTTGCCCTTGAGCGTGCCGCCGCGAGCGACCTTCTCGGCATCGAGTTTCACAGCGACTTCAAACGCCGATCGCAGACGCAAAGTGATGCCGGGGGTCGGTTGCGTCGTGTTGACGTTGTTCTGATTGATCGCGCCGGTGAGCACCACGGTGAACTCGCCGAGTGGGGCTTGAGCGTTCGCGGTGAAGACGACGTCGATTTCGTTCGTTCCCTTCGCGATCGGCTTCACAGCGGCGGTGATGCCAGCGGGCAGGCCGGCCGGAGCAACGGGGGTGACGGCAATCGTGACCGCTTCATCGAACTTCTCTTGGCGAGCGACTTTGATCTTCACGGTCGCGGTCAGGTCTTTGCCAAAGACGAGTTCAGCAGGCTCGACCGTCAGACTGATCGGCATCTTTGGGGAGACACCGACGGCAAACGAGCTGGTCAGGTTTTGCGGAGGCCACGGCAAACCCGCGAACAAAGTCGTCAACGCCGGCGACACGGAAGCCACCGATGTTACTTGGGCCTCACCGATCTTGGCGGTGCCGACGATCTTGGCGAGCGTGATCTTGCCAGCGGCCGCTTCAGGCGTGGATCGCAACGTCAGAACGGCGCTGTCACGACCGGGACCTATGAACGTTGGGCTGCTGGTGACTCCGGCCGGCAAGTCGATCGCGGAGACGTTGATCGTCCCCGCATAACCTTTTCGCACCGACGTGACGGTGATCAGCGACGTGCCACCGGCAACGACGTTGAGCGTGTCAGCCGAAGCGGACAGCGTGAATCCTGTTTGAACCGGCGTCGCCACGATGCGGTAGGCATATTGGGTTCCACCTTGGCGATGCAGATCTTGCACGGCGAGCGTGTAATCGCCGTCGTCAGGGAACGTGAAATCAAACGTCGGATCAATCGCGCCGAAGTCTTCCTTCGCGATGAGTTGTCCGCCAGCCGCATTCAGCACTCGCATCATCAGCGAGGCGGGCGAACCTTGTCGGCGCGTGATGCCGGTGAAGGTCATCGCCTGGCCCTTCTTCGCCGCGAAGACGAAGTGGTCGATATCGCCGACCTTGTCAAACCGGCCGTTAATCCCTTGAGCGAGATCGACTCGGTTCGGAGCTTTCGGATCATCGTTCGGTTCGGTTTCGAGGAACTCGTCACGCGAGCTCACTCCGATTTGCGCGAACGCACTGCTGGCTCCGTTGGCTCGCTTGGCTCCGACGGACGCCCACTCGAACGCGGCATCAGCGGGGAAGTTCACTGCGACCGGCGGGACGCCTTCGAGGTTGAGCCCCGCGAAGTTCACGTTGGCAGGAGCCCCCTTCTTGACGGCCAGCGGATACGGCACCGTGACGCAGGGGTAGTCGCCAATTCGCAGGCGGAAGAAGTGGTTGGCGCTCCCTTGAAAGCGGATGTCGCGGACTTCGAGCATGTACTCGCCCGCGTCTTTGAACGTGTAGCACAACCGACTGTCGGATCGCAGACCCGGAACGTCGTCGCTGTAAGCCAGCTCGCGCCCCTTCGCGTCGAGCAATCGAATCATCGGATCGAGCGTCGATCCAATGCGCCGTGCGAGCAGATCGAAAGTCACGACTTGCCCCGCCGTGACGGTGAACTTGAAGTAGTGCTGACTCAAATTGCTGACTTGGCCATCGACGGCTGTCGGCAGCGTCAATGCTTGAGCCCCGGTCGGAATGCTGTTGCCAGCCGCTTGAGCGACGGAAGGCAGGTCATCAACCACGACGAGCCTGATCGGGGACGTTCCGTTAGCAGTGGCGACTCGGACCCCGTAGATGCCAACCGGCACATCGCTGGGGACGGTCACGGAATAAACACACTCGGCAGCGTTCATGCCGTTCATCGGCACGTCCGGTTTCAGAACGGCCTGAGCGGGGAAGCTGGTCCACAACTGCGTCGGCCCGACGAGCGCGCCGCCCTGTATTTTCAGGTCGTTCGGCTGGCCGGGCTTCACAGCCAGTGGCGTCGTGAAGGTGATCGCTGGGGCCTGCGCCGAAACCTGACTCGCAACCGCGAGCAGGGCAACACTGGCCAGGAAGTAGGGGACAGAGTGACTACGTTTCAACATGCACCTCACGCCTGGGGAAGGTAGGAGTCTCTGGCGTCACATCCTGTCACGTCAGCGACCAATGGCGAGGGAGGACTCGTTCCGGTCGTATGGGAAGGCTTTGATGGCTGGCCAATATAGAAGTGGCCTCCCCATTGGTCAAAGCGAAAGGGGGACGACTTCCCGGACGTCGCCAGATTGTTCCGGTCGTGCGGGCGCGATACCTAACGAGGCTTCGCCTCAGACCGACGAGGTATATTGAAGGCTCCGGTCGTGCCTAGACGGGGTATGCTGAGCATCCCCAATTTGACCGCTCGAAGCGGTAGTTGTCCCTTTCGGGACGATGACGACCGGAGCCGATGATGAGTTTAC
>CAMDPX010000052.1 GCA_945905295.1 Planctomyces sp. SH-PL62
AGTTCGCCACGGGACCGGGGGGCTGACGCCGCACCGCTCGCCAGAACGTCTAACGGATGACCGTGCGAGGTACAACCAATTCGACGGCTTCAGATCTGGCTTTGGTTTTCCGTCTCGCGTCGGTTCAGCACTCGGCGGCAGAGTTGCCACACGAGCAACCCGCAGACGGCTCCGGTGAGGTCGGCCAGCCAGTCGAGGAATTCGCACTGGCGGTTGATGCCGGGCAGCATTTGCGTCAGCTCATCGACGACGCCGGTCAGCGCGACCAGGCAGCCAATCGCCAGAGTCGCACGCCACGTCACCGGCCGCAGAGTCCATAACCGAGTGGCCATCAGGAATGCCAACCCGAAGTACGCGCCGAAGTGCAGCAACTTGTCGTTGCCTTCGAGCGAGATCACATCTTCGGGATGCGGCAGGTGCGTGCCGGTGATCAACGCGGTCAGATAAACCAGCAGTACGACACCGCTCCAACGCCGCAGCCACTTCGTATCGCAGAATGACATGGCGGCATGTTACCCGGCGCTCAGGAAGCTCGCGACCGCGTCGATGACCGAATCGAACGTGTCGAGATGATGGTCCAGGCGCGTGATCTCGAACAGTTTTTGTCCGGTTTCGGTCAGGCTACAGATCTTGAGATTGCCGCCATGCTGCCGCAGTTCGTCGCGCAGGTCGAGCAGCGCGGTCAGCCCCGCGCTATCGAACGTCTCGGTGCGGTCCATCTGAGCGACGACGCAGACGGTCCCTTGCGACACCGGCGTCTCGAGTGCGTTCATCAGTTCGCGCGCGGCGTCTTCGTGAAATTCTTCGGGCGTGTGCGCGACGAGAACTCGGCCAAAGGTTTCGGTGTTGATGGCCATGCGGCAATTCCTTGTCGGTAGCCACGCTCGCCAGAGCGTGGGTTTTCTGGTGACGCGGCCCACGCTCTGGCGAGCGTGGCTACGTTTGGTTGCGACTCCGCCACTTCAGTTTCACCGCAGCGTAAATTGAATGGACTCGTCCAGCGCGGCGATCTTCGGTTGCAAGGGATCGTGTGCCTCGACGCGATTACGGCCATCGTTTTTGGCGCGGTACAGGGCTTTGTCCGCGAGTCGAATCAGCCGTGAGGCGTTGGTCGCGGGACGGTTCAGTTCGGCGACACCGAAACTGGCGGTTACGTGAAGTCGATTGCTGTTGTGAGTGACAGGATGAGCCTCCAAAGCGGCGCGGAGCATCTCGGCCAGTTCCATCCCGCGTTCGAGCGTTTCGCCAGGCAGAGCGCAGATGAATTCCTCGCCGCCGTACCGAGCCATCACGGCATGGTCGGGCATAATCGCCTTCGACCAGATGGCCACTTCTTGCAGCACCTTGTCCCCCGCCTGATGGCCGTAGTTGTCGTTGCAGCTTTTGAAGTCATCCAGATCGCTCATCACCACCGTCAGCGGTTGGCCGCGTGTGTGGGCGTCCTCGGTCAAGCGTTCCAGCTCTTCGAGGAACGACGCATGGTTGAGCAAACCGGTCAGGCTATCGCGTCTGGCCATGTCGTCGATGGCTCGGAAGAGCTGCGCGTTCTTCAGGCTGAGCGCGCAGTGGTTGGCCAAGATATGCAACATGCGGACGAAGGTGGGCCCCTCGTCCGCGGCGTCGTTGACGACTAACACGCCGATCAAATCCGCACCGACCAGCAGCGGCGCGACAGCGCTTGGCAGCGAGCGGCCCGACAATTCCACGGCGTCCACTTTGCCGGCGTTCAAATCGCGCCGTGTCAGAATGCGCTGTTGATTGCGAACCCATTCGAATTCGGCGGGAGTCGCCGCGGATTGAGCGAGGACGTCGCGCATCGAATCGGGAACCGGCACACCGTCCGCCGGAGCCGCATTCGTAAAGCGACCATCCCGCACGCTCCACAGATGCAGTTCGGCCTGTCCGCAGCGGAGCACTTCTTTCGCCGTATCCAGAATGGCGGAGACCAGCGCGTTGAGTTCCAGTTCGGACGACAACCGGTGTCCGATCTGCTGCATCGAGAGCAACAGCATCGCGAAGTCGAACACGTCGGGGTCCAACACGGGGGACGTCGGCGCGTCGGCGAAGTCGGCCAACATCTGGCCGAACGCCGGGTCCACGTTCGCCGACTTGCGAGAGGGGACCGGTGGAGGATTCAAGCCGAAGACCGGAATCTCTCCGGAATTGCACAGGCTGCGATCGTAGGCATACAGCTTGCGCACCAACTCCATTTGTTGAGACTCCAAATCGTTGATCTTTTGCAGCCGGTTCCGGCTGGATTGGCAGACCAGCAAGCTCAGGATCAGCAGCGGCACTGTGCCAATCACACTGCACAGCAGGGCTTGTGAAATCGAGAGATCCGCACCCTCGATCCAGCAGACTCCCATCCCCAAGGTGGCCGAGGCTCCTGCCAAGAGTTGGGTTGTTTTCTCGTCCCCTCGCAACGCCACGAGCGCCATCACGACCATCAGCACCAGAAACGTCCCCAGACCGGCGATCCACGGATGCCACGACGTCAACTGCGCCATCACAACCGTGATGCCGCCTAGCGTCAGCAGATGCCGAGCGATCGAGTTTTCGGTCAAGAAGGTCAACATGAATGACTCACGGTTGGCAGGCCAAGTGTCTGCACGCGATGTTTGGGACAACGTCTAATTTGCGAGGACTTCTGGCGAGCGGGGCGGCGTCAGCCCCCCGGTACTTTCGCCGTAGGACCGTGGGGCTGACGCCGCCCCGCTCGCCTGTCCGACATCGAGACTCGCGAGTCCTGGATTCGCGACCGAGGCGGAGGCTTCCAACAATGTGTTCGCCAACGCGATCAGTTCGCGCGGTGAGAACGGCTTACAAAGAACCTGGCTCACGCCGTACTCCTGACGGATTTCGTCCTCTTCCAATTCAAAGCCCTTGGCCGTCAACAGGATCACCGGCAAGTCGTGCAGTTTCGGGTCCGACCGCAATCGCTTGATCAATCCCAAGCCATCCAGCCGGGGCATCTGCAAATCGGTGATGAGCAGTTGCGGAGGCTGACGCTGGATCGACTCCCACGCGGCTTGGCCGTCGTTGGCGCTCGTGACCTGAAAGCCGGCTTTGGAAAACTTCAACGACACCGCCAGCACGATATGCGGTTCGTCGTCACAGACATGAATGTGGTAGCTCATAACGGTCTTTCAATTTCAGTTCGTAGCCTGACTCTCCGAGTCGGGACTTCGTCGCAGCACCCGACTCGGAGAGTCAAGCTACGACGGCTTCCGGTTTGTTTTCCGTCTTCTTAGGTCGTTTTGAGTCGTGATGTCCCAGCGGAATCCGCATCGAGAACTTCGAGCCGACACCAACGGTGGACTCGACGGCGATGTGGCCGTTGTGCATGTCCTGGACGATCGACTGCACGAACGCCAAGCCCAGGCCGGTCCCTTTGGCCGAGTGCTGATGTTCGGGGACTCGATAGAACCGGTCGAAAATCTTCGGCAGCGATTCGAGCGGAATGCCGTAGCCGGTGTCCTCGACCGAAATGATCGCTTCCAGCTCTTCCATGTGGCTGCGAAGCGTGATGCGGCCGTTCTCCGGCGTGTACTTCACGGCATTCGACAGCAGGTTGATGATCGCCTGACCGAGCAAATCGCGATCGACATGCACCGGCAGGTAAAGCTGACTGAGGTCCGCGACGAATTGCTGACCGCGCTCGTCGGTCAGCGGTTTGATCACGTCGATCGCCTTGTTGACGACGTCGTTCAGGTCGCAGTCCTCGCGAGTGACCTTGACCGCGCCGCTCTCGATGCGGGCCAGGTTCAGCAGGTTGCTGACCATCCGGTTCAAGCGATCCACCTGGTAGTCGATCTTCTCGAACATCTCTTTCTGCTCGTCAGGCTCAGAGACGTCGCCATCGACCAGCAGTTCGAGGAACGCCTTGATGCTGGCCATCGGCGTCTTGAATTCGTGAGCGACCGACGACACGAAATCGGCGTGCCGAGTCTTCGCCGACTTCTCTTCGCGCACGTCGGTCAACACCGCCAGCGTGCCGAGCAGTTCGCCCTGGTCGTCGAACAGCGCCGTCACGGTCGCACGGAATGGGACGGCCTGCTGATTGATCGTAAAGATCAATTCCGCCGTCCGCCGCGGAGCCGCTGCCGCTCGCGTGCGTGTGTCGTGGATCAACTGCTGAAACGCCACCAGCTTTTTGAGATCGCCATACGTGCCGGAAGGGGACGCCCCTTCGGCTTCGGCGATCCCTAAGTGGCGCGCGCCCGTATTCGCAAACAGCACATGGTCGCGCGTGTCGCACAGCACGACTGGCTGATCGATCGCACGCAGCGCCGCGTCCAGCCGCCGGGCTTGTTTCTTTTGCAACTTCGTGGCGACTTCCAGTTCCCCTTTCGTCGAGTTCAGCCGTTTCAATTCCGACTCGTACTGCTGCAACAGGATGACCGCGGCTTGAGTCACTTCACCGAAGATGCCGCCGGAATTCCGTGTGCCGGAAAGTTCCGGATGTCGCAGCCGAGCCTTCGCCTCCTGCTGCCCGCGATGCACCCAGACAGCGGTCAGCAGGCTGCCGGCCACGGCCGAGACGCCCACGCACAAGGGCATCAGTACTCCCGGTGCGATGCACAACGAGAGGACGACGCCGCCCGCTCCCGCGCTCAACGCTGGCCAGCCAGAGTTCCAAAGAGTATGACGATCCCAGTTCATGCGGCACGATCCTTACGATTGACACCATCGGCGCAGCGGTGCTCCACCTTGGCCGACAAAACGTAGGTCACGTTCCGCGATGCGTCCAAAAGACAACGGAGATTTCCCCCAAGTTGCCTGGCCGGATGCCGCGAACCGACAGCCGATCGCCGTTATTTCAAATTTCAAATCTCAGATCTCAAATTTCAAAGAGCCCCTCCATGCAACTCTGCGGACGCAGCTATGTGAACGGAGAACCGATCTGCGTAACGGTCGAAGGCGAACGCATCGCCCGCGTCGAACCCGCGTGGCCCGAACGAGACGCCGCCGAGTGGCCGTGGATCGCGCCCGGCCTGTTCGACTTGCAGATCAACGGTCACAAAGGCGTTTGGTTCTGCGATCCGAAGCTGACCGAGCAGCAAGTGCTGTCGGTGCTCGACGCGCATTTCGCCTTCGGGATCACACGACTCTGCCCGACGCTCATTACCGCCAGTTTCGCTGCGCTCGCCGCCGGTGTCGGCGCGATTCGGCAAGCGTGCGAGTCCGCATCGTGGGCCGACAAGATGGTCCCCGGCATTCATCTGGAAGGACCAAGCATTTCGCCGGAAGAAGGCCCGCGCGGAGCGCACCCGCTGAATCAGATCCGCCCCGCCGATTGGAAAGAATTCAGCCGCCTGCAAGAGATCTCCGGCAATCGCATTCGACTCGTGACGCTCGCGCCGGAGACCGGCAACGCGGTCGAGTTCATTCGCCAGGCGGTCGCATCGGGCGTGACGGTCTCCATCGGCCACACCGCCGCGACTCCGGAACAAGTGACCGCCGCGGTCGACGCCGGAGCAACCCTCAGCACGCATCTGGGCAACGGCGCTCACGGCATGATTCGCCGGCATCCCAACTACATCTGGGAGCAACTCGGCGACAAGCGTCTGTTCGCCTGCGTCATCACCGACGGACATCATCTCCCGGCCAGCGTGATCCGTTCGATCGTCCGGGCGAAATCGACGCTGCACACGATCATCACCTGCGACTCCGCCGGCTTGGCCGGCTGTCCCCCCGGCCGCTACCAGATCGAATCGGGAGAGGTCGAAATCCTGCCCGAAGGGAAGATCGTGGTCGCCGCGAACCCACAGTATCTGGCCGGCTCGGCACAACTGACCGATGCTTGTGTGGCCTACGCGATTCAGGCCGCCGGCCTCTCACTGCACGACGCCTGGAACATGGCCAGTCGCAACACCGCGCGAGCTCTGAAAGTCGAAGAGCACCGCCTCGCACGCGGCTCGCGAGCCGACCTGACGCTCTTCGATTGGAACGGTCCCGGCGACAGCATCCGGATCCGCGCCACCATCGCCGCCGGAGAGCGGCGATTTGGGTAGAACCTGTTTCAAAACTCGTAGGTCAGGCTTTCTAGCCTGACTCGAATTGGCAAAACACGTCAATCGTTGACCGGGTCAGCCTGGAAAGGCTGACCTACTATTGCTATTGTCGCTTTCTCGCGACATGCTGCCGAATGGCAACATCGCCGTGAGTCAGGAACCCCACGCTTGTTCGCGACACTCGGTGATTTCGCGAGGTTTCCCGCTCTCGGTGCCGTCGGCTCGGCTCGGCGTGGCACTGGCTTTGCTTTTGAGATCCACGTCTTCATTCGGATCGCTCAGTTTGCGTACTCACGGGGAGTCACAACGGTGAATCAAAGGCTCGTCGCAGAATTCACGGCAATGGTGGCGGCACAGGCCCCTCTCATCATTGAGGGGACGGTACCGCTCGCCGAAGGACCGTTGTGTGTCTATTGGCAACACAGCAAGACGCTGTGGCCGCGTCGCCGGCGGGAACTCGAAGAGCTGT
Source organism: Planctomyces sp. SH-PL62 (assembly GCA_945905295.1). Taxonomy (GTDB): domain Bacteria; phylum Planctomycetota; class Planctomycetia; order Planctomycetales; family Planctomycetaceae; genus SXKJ01. The sequence goes on from CAMDPX010000052.1 coordinate 6,484, forward strand.
GTTCGCAGCCCGACTCCATAGCACCTTTCGATCGAGTTCCGCGAATGGTCGCGATCGCGAGCGACCTCTTGGTTGGCGAGCTGCTGACTCGTGTGGCGGGAGCGGTCCTGACCGCCTGCGATCGCCGACAACGCTTGAAACGCGCCGAGCCGATTGCTCGCAACGTGCTGGCGGTCCATCAGCAGTGCCGAGCCAGCGTGTTGAAGATCTTGCTGCATTCGACCAGCCTGCCGGCGGATCAACTGGCCGAACTGGACCGCTTGCGGCGGCGAGTCGAACGCTGGGTGGATGTGTTGCTCGGCCCCTTGATCGCTCACTATGGCAACGAGCTGTCCGACTTCGCGTTCGATCCGCGCCGCGCCCGGGACTTCGGCGAGGAACAATCCCCAGCACGATTTCAGTCCACTTCGCAACCACGCTGGAGCTTCTTGCTCGCGGGATTGCGTTCGGCTTTTCCCAACGGTTCGACAACCGTTTCCAGCAACGATCCGTCGATGCCGATTCTGCGTTCGGTCATGGCTCTGTTTCCTGACAACGTCTTTCAGGCCGAGGGCCCGATCCAATCGCTGCGACAATCTCGCATCGTCCGCAGCAGCGAACAGTCGGAAGGACCGCTCGAACTCTCGGACGAGTCGTTGCAGTGCTTGCGACACGATTTGGCTTCGTCCACCCGCCGCGCTCCACCACCGTCGTCTCAGCAATGGATGTCGTAGCCGCGTTCGCCAGAACGTGAGCCGCGAGCAAAGCAACCCACGCGCAGGTGAGGCGTGGCTACGACGCATTACTGGCCCATCACTTCTTCAGCGCTTCGCCGACGAACTCAAACAGCGCCTTCGTGGATGGATCATCGGGCAGTCCCAGCTCCGCGTTGATCCGCGTGTGGTTGGTCTCTTTGGCGCCGAAGACCGTGACGGGAAGTCCCGCGTCCTTCAGCACGGCACCGAGTCGTTGCGCCTGCGCCGCGTTGTCGGGATGGTCGGCGACGTGCAGGATCAGGAACGGAGGGATGTTCTTGCCCTTCGCCACATGCGTGACGGCGGAGAGGTCGCGATGTTTCTCCGGAGTGTTGCCGAACTTCTCACGGTGACCAACTTTGGCCTGCGGCTGACCATGCACTCGGCGGCGCGTCTCGGCCGTCTCAATGATGGCCGGCACGTCGTAGGTGTCGCCATCGACGGGCACGCAACCTTTGAGAACGTTGAACGGAACGCCTTCGGCCTTCAAGTAGCGATCGTCGATGCTGATTAACGCGGCGAGCTGCGCTCCGGCGGAATGCCCCATGACAAAGATCCGTTTCGGATCGCCACCATGCTCGGCGATGTGCTTGTGGACCCAGCCCAGCGACTTCGCCACATCGCGAATGATCGTCTCCATGTCCACGCCCGGCAGGAGTCGGTAGTTGGTGGCGACAAAGACGAATCCCTTCTCCACAAAAATCTGCGGCTTCAGTTGAACGCTGGTTTTGTCACCGGCCTGCCAGCCGCCTCCGTGAATCCAGAAGACCACAGGCAGGTTCTTCGCACCTGCCGGCGAATAAACATCGAGCACCTGCCGCTCGTGCGCCGGCTCGGCGTAGGGGATGTTGCGTTTGACGTCCTGAGCTTGTGCTTCAGGCAAGAGAACGAAGGCGACGAGGAGCAGGGTGAGGTGTTTCATGCGGTGCCTCCAGCAGTGAGGAACGATCAGCCAAGAACGCGAGAGTATCTTATGAGTCCTTCTGCGTGGCTCGGAAGGCAGTCCCGAAACCCGGTCAACACGAATGAGGTTGAAACTTTGAACCGGGGCTAGTGGCACAGATCAGAATTCACCTTCCGCCAGAACCATCGCTTGTTGCCTGTTGATCAGAACGTGAAATTCAGGCCGATGTTCCCCACGGATGGCATGGAGATACCACGGATAAAACAACGCTTCTCGTTTTTCATCCGTGGTATCGCCATTCCATCCGTGGGGGTTTTGGACTCCATGACAGTTCAATTGCGATCTGTGGCACGAGCGCCCTGCGGCTCATTACTTCGACGGGGCCGGCTTGCGCTTTTCATCGAGGCGAGCCGAGGGCGGCGTGACTTCTGCCAGAGTGGTTGCTTCGATGGCGTGGTCGATGAGGATCGTCTCTGGGATGTCGATCGTGGCGCGCATCAAACCGATCTGAAAGAAGGCCACGTTCTCGTCGAGCAGCGTGGCGGTCATCACGCGCGGCTCAGGGAGAATTACCTTTGCCGCGAGTTCAATCAGAGATCAACTCCTCGACCACGTCGTACGTCGTGACCGGGACTTGCTCGATGAACTGCTGAGGGACCATCTTCTTCACGGGAACCTGGACTTGCTTGGTGACGACGTACGGCACTTGCACGGAGAAGCTCTCGATCTTTTGTTGCGGCACCGAGCGTGTCCCGTTGACTTGGTGTGTGCGGACTTCGACTTTCGGGACATGCACGGTTTCCGGAACCGAGCGGGTGCGAAGTTCGGTGCGGTAGGCGGTTTGCTTGACCATCCGCGTGCGCATCTCCGGGCGATTGACTTGGACGTCGTAGGCGATGGTTTGTTCGAAGAGCTGTGGGCGCGTCACCGTGACCAACTCTTGAGCTTGGGAACTGCCTTGCACTTCGCGGTGCGCCCGCACGCCACCCAGTTCGGATTTCCTCGAGCGTTTCACGACCTCGGCGTCGCTGATCGTGGTCCGCAATTCCGTGCTGGGGACGTCGCGGCTGACCAATTGTTTGCGAGTGCGTGTCTCGGTCTGAACGTTGTCGACGGCATAGGTTTGCCGGACCAATTGCTCGTAGGGGACTTGGACATGGAAGGTTTCCGTGCGGTGGCGCGTCTCGGGGACCAAGACGGTGTGCTCGGTCGTGACCTGGTGCGTTTCGGGAACTTGTTCGTAGACGGTGACGGATCGCTCGCGGACTTCGTTGCGGTACTCGACCGACTGAACCTGCCGAGTCTCCAGGACGGTGGTCGGGACCATGCTGGTTTTGGTCACGGTTTGATACGTTGTGCGCGGCACGATTCGCCGCACGGTCTGCGGTGCGGGACACGGGACGACCGGCAACTCGCACTGCACCGGGACCGTCGGGCAGTTGTCGGTGGCGAATGAATCCAGAATGACGATGCTCTGCGGGATCTCGTGATCGGCCTGAACCGCAGAACCAAAAACCAAACCGGGAATCATGGCGAGAGTAAAGAAGCGTTTCATGACAATCTCCTGATGGACAACAATGGGGCAACATCGAGAGAGGACAGCAGACTGACCATGCTTTTGAAAAAAGTCCAGTACCCGTCCGAAAAACTTTGCGACTTTGTCCGCCGAATGTTCGTTGCGGCGGGGGTTGCCGAGCCAGAGGCGGCCGAGATCGCCGCGAGTTTGATCGAGTCCAATCTGCGCGGCCACGAGTCGCACGGGGTGCTCCGCGTCGGGGACTATCTCGCCGCGTTGAAAACCGGCGAGCTGTGCGGCGGGGTCGAGTGGCAAGTGCTCACCGAGACCCCAGCCGTGCTGGTGGCCGATGGCCGCCGCGGCTTCGGACAAGTGCTGGCTCGACGGCTGGTTGCCGCGCTGGCCATGAAATGCCGCCCGCTCGGAATTGCGTGTGGCACGCTGAAGAATTGCGGACATGTCGGACGATTGGCCGAGTGGGTCGAACTGGCGGCGCACAGCGGCTTCGCGGCGATGATGTCGGTCAACGACAACGGCGTGCTGCGCTGCGTCGCGCCCCCCGGAGGACTCGACGCGCGAATCAGCACGAACCCCTTGGGTCTCGCCGTACCGACCGGTGACGAACCGCTGGTGCTCGATCTTTCGACGAGCATCGTGGCGAATGGCAAAGTCAAAGCGAGGTTGTTGGCCGGTGAATCATGCCCGCCGGGATGGCTGCAAGACGCGGACGGAAATCCGACGACCGATCCCGCCTCGCGATTCAGCGATCATCCGGGCACGCTATTGCCGCTGGGTGGCGAGTCGCACGGTTACAAAGGATTCGGCTTGGGATTGCTGCTGGATGTGTTGACCGGCGGCCTGTCGGGCGGATCGTGCCCCCCCGCTGGACCGTCCGAGATCGGCACGAACAACGTCGTGATGGTGCTCTGGGATCCCGCGCGATTCGCCGGCGCGTCGCACTTTCTCGGTGAGGCGGACAAATTGATCGACTACGTTCGTTCGACGCCGCGCAAGCCTGGAATTGATTCCATCACGCTGCCGGGTGATCGCAGCACGGCGATTCGCCGTGAGCGGTTGGCGAACGGAATTCCGCTCGACGCGGGAACGTGGTCGATGTTGTGCGACGCGGCGAAAGAACTCAACGTAGCCATCATCGCTCCGCGTGATGAGCCGAGCGCTTGATACCGCTGCATTCACCAGACCATTGTTGCCGCCGTGAAGCGCTCGGCTCGTCACGCGGATCGATGACGGCTACGTTTCCTGTGGCATCGCCGATTGGAGTTGTCTTATGCCCTATCACGCCACGATCCGCAGCGAGTCGTTCACGTTCGCAGACCTGCGCGAGTTGTTTGCGAAGGCGAACGAAGAGAAGTCCGGCGACCAACTCGCCGGCGTGGCAGCGGCGAGCGTTCTCGAGCGAGTCGCCGCAAAGTGGGCGCTGGCCGACGTAACGCTCGAAGAGATTGTCTCGAACCCGGTGATCGATCCCGATCAAGACGATGTCTCGCGACTGATCCTCGACACTCACGATCGCCCTGGCTTCGCCGAACTTCAATCGCTGACCGTCGGTGAGTTCCGCGAGTTCCTGCTCTCAGAACGCGCGGACGAAGCCACGTTACACCGGTTGCGATTCGCGATCACTCCGGAGATGGCGGCAGCGGTTGCGAAGTTGATGAGCAATCAAGACCTCGTCCTGGCGGCGGCGAAGATCCGCAACGTGACACACTGTCGCAACACCCTCGGCGAACGCGGCGTGCTGGCGATTCGCGTGCAGCCGAATCATCCCAGCGATGACTTGCGCGGGATCGTGCTCTCCGCGCTCGGCGGCCTGCTGTTCGGCTGCGGCGACGCGGTGATCGGTGTCAATCCGGCGGCCGAATCGGTCGAGAGCGTTGCGGCCATCGAGCACACGTTGCAGCGGCTGATCGAAACACTCGGCGTGCCCACACAGTCGTGTTGTCTCGCGCACATCAGCACGCAGTTGGCGGCGCTGGAACGTGGTGCTCCGATCGACTTGTTGTTTCAGTCGATTGCTGGGACGCAGGCGGCAAATCAGTCGTTTGGCGTGTCGTTGTCGTTGCTGCGCGAGGGACGCGAGCAGGTTTTGGAACATCACGTTGCTCGCGGGATTGGTAAAAACGGTATGAGGGCTGACGGTTGTCGGCCATCGGCTGTCAGCCGGCACAATGTGATGTACTTCGAGACGGGGCAGGGGAGCTCTTTGTCGGCGGAGGCACATCACGGAGTCGATCAAGTCACGTTGGAGGCGCGGGCCTACGGAGTGGCTCGCGTGTTCGAGCCGTTTCTGGTCAACAGCGTGGTCGGGTTCATCGGGCCGGAGTATCTCGCCAACGAGAGGCAGATCATTCGAGCAGGACTCGAAGATCACTTCCTGGGCAAGCTGCTGGGGCTGCCGATGGGTTGCGATGTCTGCTACACGAATCACGCGGACGCGGACCAGAACTCGGCCGACAACCTGCTGATGCTTTTGACGGCGGCGGGCTGCAACTATTTCATGGGCGTCCCCTGTTCCGATGACGTGATGCTGAACTACCAGTCGACCAGCTACCACGACGCGGCCGCGATGCGTCGCCTGTTCGGCTTGCGACCCGCCCCGGAATTTGAAGCGTGGTTGCAAACAACCGGCGTGTTCGACGGCTCGCAGTTGGCCCTGGCTGGCGATGAACCACGACAACGATTGATTGGCCAACTGGACCGAGTACTTCAGCGATAATTTGGAACGCGGTGCAGGTGGATGTCGGCGAGGAAGCGTGGCATCGGACGACGCTAGGCGATTTCCCAGGCTTCGTTCAGGTCGCTCGGCGCGCTCTCGGGGTTAGTGCGTGCGCCGGTGAGACTCCGCAGCCACCATTGGCTTCACCAACGGCACAAGGCCGTTGGGGTCGAAGATACAACAGTCGAACGACCATCACTCACGCCAGCAACTTCGTCACGACATTCCCATGCACGTCGGTCAGGCGGTATTCGCGGCCTTGGTAGCGGAAGGTCAGGCGTTCGTGGTCGAGGCCCAGCAGGTGCAGCACGGTGGCGTTGAGGTCGTGTGTGTGGACAGGATCTCGCGCGACGTTGAAACCGAACTCGTCGGTTCCGCCGTAGGAGATTCCGCCGCGGATGCCGCCGCCGGCCAGCCACATTGTGTAGGCGTCTTTGTGGTGGTCGCGGCCGGGGTCGGTCTTCTTGCCGTCGCCGTCGATCCCCTGACGCAGCGGCGTGCGGCCGAACTCGCTCCCCCAGACGATCAAGGTTTCGTCGAGCAGGCCACGCTGCTTCAGATCGCGAATGAGTGCGGCCATCGGTCGATCGACGTCGCGGCATTTCTCCGGCAGACGTTTCGTGAGACCGGAGTGATGGTCCCAATCGGAATCAAACAGTTGGACCATGCGGACGCCACGCTCGATCAACCGCCGGGCCAGCAAGCAATTGTTGGCGAACGACGCCCGGCCCGGACTCGCTCCGTAGAGTTCCAACGTGTGCGACGTCTCTTGCGACAGGTCCATCAAGTCGGGGACCGATGCCTGCATCCGGTACGCCATCTCGTACTGGCTGATTCGCGTGGCGATCTCGAGGTCGCCGACCTCGTCGAGTTGGATGCGATTGAGTGACTGCACGGCATCGAGCACTTGCCGGCGATCCTCTCGCGCGTGGCCAGCGGGGTTGCCGAGAAATAACACCGGCTCGCCGCTGGAGCGGAAGGGGATCCCTTGATAGACGCTCGGCAGAAACCCCGTGGACCACAACGACGTCCCCGCACCGCCGGGCGGGCCGGACAACAGCACGACATACGCCGGCAATTCTTCGCTCTCCGAACCGAGGCCGTAAGTCACCCAGGCTCCGAGGCTCGGCCGACCGCCCCGTCCGAAGCCGCTGTGCAAGAACATCTGCGCCGGAGCGTGATTGATCTCGTTCGTGTGCAGACTCTTCACCACGCAGATGTCGTCCGCGACCGATCCGAGATGCGGCAACAGTTCCGAAAGCTCAAGCCCGCTTTCTCCGTGCTGGTCAAAGCGAAACCGCGGACCGGCCAATTGCATCTCGCCACCGATGAAGGCGAAGCGTCTGCCGCGAGTCAGCTCTTCCGGACACTTCTGCCCGTCGCGCTCTTTCAACGCCGGCTTGTAATCGAACAGGTCCAATTGCGACGGAGCTCCGACCATGTGCAGATAAATAATGTGCTTCGCGCGCGGAGCCAAATGCGTCGCCTGAGCCAGCAGCGGATTGGCATGAGTCGCATCGGCCTCATCCGCTCGCAGGTCGCGCGCGAACAGCGAACCGAGTGCCATCGCTCCGAGACTCAGGCCGCTCTGCCCGAAGAATCGGCGGCGAGACACTTCCAGAAAGTCAGGCGCGTGGTGTGACATCGTGGTCCTCAATAACTAACCCTACTGCGCACGATCGCTCGTAGTGACCCGATTTATCGGGTTCGGCCTCGACCCCATAAATGGGGTCACTACGAGCGCCCGTGTTATCCCTTGGTAATCGTTTCATCGAGATTCATCAGGGCCGAACTCACCGCGTACCACGCGGCGAATTCGGCAGGTGTCGTGTGATCGGGACGCGAGACATTCTCGAACAGCCGTTTGGCAAACGACTCGTCCGCCTCGTGACGGCGAAGTTGTTGTTCAAAGAGTTGTCGCAGCACCGCGAGTTCCTGCGGCTTCGGCGAACGAGACACAGCGATGCGGAACGCGTAGTCGATGCGCGATGCGACGTCCGCCTGCGGGCGTTCGGTGATGATCCGCCGCGCGAAGGCGCGTGTGGCTTCGACGTAGACCGGATCGTTGAGCAGCGTCAGCGCCTGTAGCGGCGTGTTGGACCGCGAGCGTTTGACGACGCAAGCCATGCGCGACGAGGCATCAAAGTTGACGAAGCTGGGATAGGGCGAGCCGCGCTTCAACACGACGTACAGGCCGCGCCGGAATTGCCGCTCGCCGGGACTGACTTCGTAGTTGTATTGCTGGCCGCCGACTTTGCGCCACAAGCCGTCGGGCTGCGGCGGCCGAATCGGCAAGCCCCCTTTGTTCAAGCTCAGCAAGCCCGCAAGACTCAGAGCGTTGTCGCGGATCGCTTCGGCATCCAACCGGAATCGGGGGCCGCGCGCGTACCACCGGTTCAGATCGTCCTGAGCCAGCAACTCTGGAGTCACTCGCGCGGATTGGCGATACGTGGCGGACATCACGATCAGCTTCAGCAAGCGTTTCAGCGACCAGCCCTGCTCCTGAAAGTCGACCGCCAGCCAGTCGAGCAGTTCGGGATGCGTCGGCGGTTCTCCTTTGATGCCGAAGTCTTCGACGGTTGTCACCAAACCCCGCCCGAAGATCTCCGCCCACCAGCGATTCACGGTGACTCGCGCGGTCAACGGGTTCTCGCGCGAGACCAACCAGCGCGCCAACGTCAGCCGATTCGGTGGGCCATCCGCGGCCAACGGCAAGATCGCGGGAGTCCCCGCCGTTACCGGTTCTCCCGGCTGCGTGTATTCGCCGCGCTGAAACAGAGTCGTGCTGCGCGGCTCCCGCAACTCGCGCATCACGAGCGTCGATTCCACTTCGAGCGCCGCGATCCGCTTCTCCAATTCGGCCTTTCGTTCTGTGAGCGGCACGGCGCTAGCCGCCGGTTGAGTCGCAGCAGGACCGGTGGCTAGCGCCATTCCGCTCACTTTGGATCTATTCTTGGCAGCGAGCGGCGCGATGACCGAATCGGGGCTTCCAAAAACCGCCGACAATCGGAAGCAACCAATGACTCGGCCACTTCCGAAGTTCTGCACCATCTTCACCCGCAACAGCGAACCATTCGGGACATCCAACGGCTCCTCCAGCACGAACACCGCCGAATGCGACCGGTCGAAGGCCGGAGCAATCGCCCAAGCCGTCTGCAGATCACCATCGATCGCACCTGCCGCTGAGAACTTCGCTTGCTCAAACGTTGCGTGAGCCGACTTGAAGCGAAGTCGTGTGTTCTTCGTGGGTAGCCGAAGTCGTGAGACTTCGGTCTCCGAACTCTCACGAGTTCGGCTACTGGAATCAGACTTCGGCGGCACGAGTTCCGCTTCGAGTTCATGCAGCACGAAGTTCGTCCGCTGCGAGTCACCTCGACCTGGACCGCCTCCCGGCAACGACGCATGTCGCAACGTTTCCAACTGGATCGCACTGAGTTGTTTGCCGGCAATCGGCAGCTCGACCGAATACGTGTCCTTCTCCGGAACATCGCCAGTCAGCAGGACCGAGCCGTCCGCTTGCAGCTCCGAATCCGCACCGCTCGCGGCATCGAAGCCGTCTACTTTGAGCACCTCGACCCGCGCGGACGCGACCGCTGTTTGCTTCGGCTTCTTTTTCGGGGAAGTGGCGTCGCCTTTCGTGTCACTCGCGAGCGGCTGTGATTCGTTGATCTGACGATTCAGCTTCGCCAGTTCAGCTTTCAGAGCGGCTCGTTCGGAATCCTTCTGCGCATCGGCCAGCGTCAGGCTGGGACCAAGAAACCGAATCGACCCGGGCACTTTCGGATTCGAGCGGTCAGCCTCGGCCTCGGTGTTGTTGAAGTACGCCAGCAGCCGGTAATAGTCGCGCTGCGTGAACGGGTCATATTTGTGGTTGTGGCACTGAGCACATTCCAGCGTCGTCCCCAACCACACGGCTCCGGTGGTGTTGACGCGGTCGATGACCTGGTTGATCCGGCTCTCTTCCGGCTCGGTTCCCGCTTCGACGTTCGTCGGCGTGCAGCGATGAAAGCCGGTCGCAATCAATTGATCCTGCGTCGGATTCGCCAACAGGTCGCCGGCCACTTGCTCGATCGTGAATTGATTGAACGGCATGTCCGCGTTGAGCGCGTTGACGACCCAATCGCGATACGCCCACACGTCCCGCAAATCGTCTCGCTGAAACCCATGCGAGTCAGCATACCGCGCCAGATCGAGCCACGGCCGCGCCCATTTCACTCCGAACTCATCCGACCGCAACAACCGATCGACCAGCTTCTCGTAAGCGTTCGGCGCGGTGTCATTCACGAACGCTTCCACATCAGCCGGCGACGGCGGCAAACCGATCAAGTCCAACGACAGACGCCGTGCAAGCGTCGCGCGATCCGCTTCCGGCGACTGTGATATGCCTTCACTCACCAGCCGAGCCACAACAAACGCATCAATCGGATTGTGAATCTGAAATTTGAAATCTGAAATTTGAGATTTGAAATCTGAACCGAGCTTCGGAACCTCCGGCCGCACGGGTTTCACGTACGCCCAATGCGTCGCCGATTCGGCGTTCTCCGGCCAATTCGCACCGCTGGCGATCCAGTCGCGGAGCACTTTGATTTCCCGCGCCGACAGCGGCTTACCTCGCGGCGGCATCGCCTCTTCATGCCCACGAGCCAGACTAACTCGACGCAGCAATTCGCTCTCCTCCGGCCGGCCGGCGATCAAGACGCGACCACTATCACCCCCGCGCAACGCCGCATCACGCTGATCGAACCGCAAGCCACCCTCGTGCTTCTCGGCCCCGTGACATTCAAAACAAACTCGCCGCAAAATCGGACGCACGTCTTTGACAAAGTCGGCAGCCGACGACAAATGTCCCAACAGACTCACGATGACCGCAGCCATCCAAAGTGACTGGGTTCCGACTGCTACTTCCGGCAAGAACACGCGCCATTTCATGACTCAGCATCCAGTTGGGCTTCGATTCGCTCCCAAGTAACCACGTTGATCGGATCGGATTCGTACCCAGCGATCCGGCGGTCCAATTCTGCGCGAAGCGGGTCCGTGATCTTAGTAACTCCGCTGTCGTCAGCGATGCTGTCCCAAATCTGATTCACCAATTCGACGCGGTCATCGACGCTCCAAGACTTGATCGCGTTTAAGGTTTCCGAGTGGCTCATCGCCCTGCTCCCGAAGGATTGATGTTCCGATCAAAGCCGTTTCGACTTTGAGAGATACTGCAACTTGTTGAAGCGTACTGCGGACTTCTCGAATCGTGTTGAGTAAGTCAGCATCACTCAATTCCCTTGTGTTTTTTGCTAGCCCAACGTTCCATATGCGGGACATATTTTGAACGCGATCGCTCGCCTCAAGAACGCTCGCCAAAACCGATCCAAGTTTTCCACCATACTTCTCTGCGGCTCTCCGGAACCAATGCATCTTGGCCAAATGGTCAATTGAGTTCTGCAACTTCGAAAGAGCAATGCCGTACCTCTTCCGAAATCTCCAGATGTCCGTCTCCATTGAAATTTCGGTTTCCAGATTTCGCGCATCTGCAATGAACTTGGAAATCACTTCTATGACAACGATTTGAAATGCGCGTTCTTCTCCCAAAAGAAAACTCTCTTGAGGCTGGCCGAAAGAGTTCCCTGTGCATGGATCGTCGTTACCTTCCAAAGTCGTGCTGACTGGAGGCATGGCCTGACAAGCCCGTGCAAAATATCCCGCCGACCACTCGTCATCCGGCAGGTCGCTAAGCCAATGTGAGCAATCAACCTGGCACGGCGGTAAGGCTTTGACACTCTTACGCTCAAAGCGTCCCTCGGTCCAATCGGCGTTGGAAAGCTGCCTATTCATCTCATATCCCTCTTTGACCCAACCGTAACCGCGGCATTCACGTTCGATCCAAAACTCGCAATTCGAAGATAACTCCAGGAACCACTCCCTCATTGCAGGTCAGACGAAATTCGTAAACGCCCACAGATGGAAATGGGACTCTCTTCAATTGAAACGCGAAATCGACGCCAGCCAACCGATGAACATCTTCAAAGTCAACCTGATGAATTGAACTGCGACCACACAAACGCCGTGTTCCATCCGGTTTGACTTGGCACATTTCCACCATTACTTCAAACGTTCCAATTCCGCCAGCCAATTGCGTGTAGACCCAAAACTCTTCGACTCGAAAAGGAAACTTGGCTCCTTCCGGCAGCGCGACCACGGACCACGGATGTTTCAAAACCCATTTTTCGTCGTCTGCCAAGTACTCCGCGTGGTCACACGCAAACAGCAGCCGAACTGTCGGAAGAACGCTGTTTGCCATGTGACTCCATTTGCTCCTTTGAAGCGGCGGTCTACTCGTCAAATCAAGAACAGTATACTCCGTGAATCATGTTTCGCGACCGGTTGATTTGACATCACGCCAACAACTTTGTCACGACATTCCCATGCACGTCGGTCAGGCGGAAATCGCGGCCTTGGAAGCGGTAGGTCAGCTTGGTGTGGTCGAAGCCGAGCAGGTGCAGGATCGTGGCGTGCAGGTCGTGGACGTGGACCTTGTCGGTGGTTGCGTTGAAGCCGAACTCGTCGGACTCGCCGAGCGTTGTGCCGGGCTTCACGCCGCCGCCGGCCAGCCACATGCTGAAACAATTCGGGTGATGGTCGCGGCCGTCGTTGCCCCCTTGGACCATCGGTGTGCGGCCGAACTCGCCGCCCCAGATGACCAGCGTGTCGTCGAGCAGGCCCCGTTGCTTGAGGTCACGCAGCAGCGCGGCGGCGGGTTTGTCGGTCGCGCCGCATTGCTCTTTGAGTCCGCCAACTAAACCGCCGTGATGGTCCCACGCTTCGTGGAAGAGTTGCACGCAGCGGACGCCACGCTCGATCAGTCGCCGAGCCAGCAGGCAGTTGTTCGCGAAGCTCAGCTTGCCCGGTTCCGCGCCGTACATTTCGAGGATGTGTTTGGGTTCGTTGGAGATGTCCATCAACTCCGGCGCGCTGGTCTGCATCTTGGCGGCCATCTCGAAGGCACTGATTCGCGCGGCGATCTCTGGGTCGCCGACCACGCCGAGCCGCAGTTCGTTCAACTGCCGCAGCGTGTCGAGCGATTCGCGGTTCGTCTGCGAGTCGATGCCGCGCGGGTTGTCGAGAAACAGCACCGGCTCGCCCGATGACCGGAACAGCACGCCGTTGTTGACCGTCGGCAGAAAGCCGCAGCCCCAATTCGATTGCCCGCCGCTCGGCCCCTTCTTGCCCGACGAGAAAACGATGAACCCCGGCAAGTCATGAGCCTCGCTGCCGAGTCCGTACATCGTCCACGCGCCGAGGCTCGGCCGGCCGAATTGTTGGGCTCCGGTATTCATCATGATCTGGCCGGGAGCATGATTGAACGCATCCGTGACCATCGACTTCACGATCGCGATGTCATCGACGACACCCGCCAGATGCGGCAGCAACTCGGACAACTCCGCTCCGCAATCGCCGTGTCGAGCGAACTTGAACTTCGGCCCCAGCAGCGTCGAGTTCGGATTGATGAACGCCGCTCGATAATTCTTGATGAGTTCCGGCGGCGGCAGCTTGCCGTCCCACTTGGCCAACTCCGGCTTATTGTCGAACAGCTCCAAATGCGAAGGAGCTCCGGCCATGAACAGATAAATCACCCGCTTCGCCTTCGGAGCGAAATGCGGTTGCCGCGCGGCGAGCGAAGTCGTTGTCGACGTCGCCGCGCCAGCTTGGTCATTCGCCAGTAGCGACGCCAACGATGCTGTCGCCAAGCCAACGCCGCAGTCTCGGAAGAACCAGCGGCGAGTGATCTGCTGACGAACATCATTGAAGGTCTGTCGCAACGAATTCATGTCATGCCTCCAACTCGTCCCAGAGGGACTCCAATGTTGTTGTGCGAAACGGCTGGTCGAATTCAATCCGAAACGCATCAAAGAAGACTCGCCGACCGATCAGGCTGACGGATTCGCCCGATGCGAAAAAGATGGGAATGACCAAGCGGCGATCGACTCCGGATATCGAAATCTCAACGTCATGGATGCGGCCGATGATGTTGCACTCTTCACGTCCCGCAATTCCCGAGACGACCATCGGTTGGCCATCTTCCCATGGAATGCCCAGGAATTCGCATAACGAGCGCGGAGCCATGCTGTACTCCGCTCCGCTGTCGATCAGGAATTGCCAATGGACCGATTGCCCGTTTTGGTCTGACAACAAGACGTCGAGCATCGGTTCGAAACCCAACAACGTTCCGTCGGCAGTCATGTCGCATGACCAGTTTTTGTGAATCTTCATGCTGGCTGAAACCTGAATCGAGAACGCGGGAAAGGCACGATGTAGAGCCGGCTACGATCAAAGGTCGCGATCTTCGGAAGAAGCTCTCCAAGCGTCGGCGCGGTTGCGACAACTTCACATTCAAGAACGGCGACGTTTTGCTGAAAATACTTGGCCAACTCATTCGGCGGCTGTTGCCAAAACCAATCGGATGAACGTCTGGCAGATTCCATTGCCGCTGCCTGCTCCGGAGTTGGAACAAACTTTCGGATCTTCTGACGACTGGAAGCATCAAGTGTGTTCATGGCATTACTCCCTCGTGACGGTTTCGTCCAAGTTTAGCAGCACGCGAGCCACGACCGTCCAGGCGGCGGCATCGGCAGGAGTGACTCCGTTTGGAAGCGCCGGAGGTTGTGCCGGATCGTTGGCGGCGAGATCCCACGGTTTCGATTCAGGTTGAGCGAACTTGGTTCGTTGCTGATTGAGTAGACTCGACAGCATCTTTTGTTCGGTGGCGTTCGGATCGCGTGAGACGCAGCGACGGAAGGCGAACGTCAGGCGAGCGGCGTCATCGGAACCGCCGTCAGTCAGTGTCAGCAGCGACAACGCCCGGGCACATTCAAGGAAGACAACTTCGTTGAGCGTCGTCAGTGCTTGCAGCGGCGTGTTGCTGCGAGTTCGTTTGACGCAGGCGGCGTCAGCATTCGGAGTATCGAAGTTGGTCAGCATCGGATACGGCGTTGAGCGGCGGCGGAAGGTGTAGAGGCCACGCCGATAACGCTCGGCCCCGGTTTCCTCGGTCCAAGTGAAGGGGCCGTAGCTGGCGGGAGGCTGATAGAGAAACGCTGGCGATGGCGAGAAAATCGCAGGGCCGCTGAGTTTGTCATTCAGCAAACTGCTGGCAGCGAGCGCGATGTCGCGAACAATTTCACCCTCCACGCGCTGACGCGGGAAGCGCGCGAGGAGACGGTTGAATTGATCGCGCTCATAAAGTTCGGGAGTGACACGGCTCGATTGCCGATACGTTGCACTCGACGTAATGAGTCGGTGCAGGTGTTTGAGGCTCCAACCGTTCTCCATGAATTCGACGGCCAGCCAGTCGAGCAGTTCGGGATGACTCGGCGGTTCAGCCTGCGTGCCGAAGTCTTCGCTGGTGCTGACGAGCCCGGTGCCGAAGTACGCCTGCCAGACGCGATTGACGATGACTCGTGCCGTCGTCGGATGACTGCGATCGGTCAGCCAGCGAGCAAACGTGAGTCGAGAGTCCGGCCGAGAGCCGTCAGCCGATGGCCGAGCGCCGTGATCCTTTTCCTGAAACTTCACCGACAAGAATTCCGGAACGCCTGATGCAACCGGCCGAGTCGGCTTCAAGAAGTCACCGCGAGCCAGAATGCGCGTGTCGCGCGGCTTTTCGCGTGGCATCAACACCAATTGCGTCGAACCGCTCGGCCAGCGTTGCCAAGCGGCTTCGATGCGATCGTTGAACAATGCGAACTCGGCAACCGTCGTTCGCCAATAGGAGAAGATCGCCGCTTGTTGAGCCGGTGAGCGTTGATCGCGAGCGACCGTCAATGCGGTGCGAACAGCGCCTGGCATGGGATCGGCAGTTGGATTCTCCGCCGTTGTCGCTGACAACCGAAAGCGACCGAGGTTGTTGTTCATGTGGTCGTCGCTGTTCCAACCTCCGTGGTTCTGTTTGAGCGTGACCTTCAGCACGGTCCCACCTTCGTAGCCAACCGGTTTGTCGAAGACGAAGACGGCGTTGCGCGGTTGATTGCGTCGGCCCGGTCCGGCGTCGATGCCCCAAGCGGTCTCGTCCTTGCCGTCAATCGCGAATGCGACGGGCCCGGTGACGCGCCGCTTGTCGGTCTTGTCGAAGAAGTTCGCTTCGAGCACTCGTTCGGGATTCGCGTAGTCCGCCGTCGCCGAGACCAACTTCACGGCGACTTTCTCGGAGGGCTTCGCGGCGTTGATTGCCTCGATACTGATTTCGGTCAGAGCACACGTCCCCATGAAGCTGCGGCCGGGGCCATTGCATGGCAAATTCGGATCGTTGAGCAGTTCGAGTCGAATCGCTGTGAGGTTCTTTGAGTCGATCGGCTGCGATTGAAACACGGCACTGAATTTCGTCGGAGCGTAACCAGCGACGAGGATCGAGCCGTCCCCTTGATCGAAGTACCGCTGGCCGTTGTCGCCGATGTGGGTGAGTTGGAGTGTCGTCCAATCGCCTTGCTCTTGGCGAGCGGGGGGCGTCAGCCCCCCGGTTGGCGGAGTGCTCGCATTGGATCCCGGTTCTCGGTTCACCGGGGGGCTGACGCCCCCCGCTCGCCTAATCGCGGGTTCCCACTCCGCCAGTCGCTGCGGCCAATCGGGGGTCGTCTTGCGGAGTTCCTCTTCGATGTCGTTGATCTCGCGGCGGAGGTCGGCGATCTGCATACGCTCGGCTTCCGAGTACACGACCGACTGCGCTTCGTGGTCGTTGTTGAGGAACGCGAACAAGCGGTAGTAGTCCTTCTGCGTCAGCGGATCGAACTTGTGGTCGTGGCACTGAGCACACTGAATCGTCAGGCCAAGCATCGCTTTGCCGACGGCCTCCATGCGGTCGAACATCGCGTCCATGCGGAACTGTTCGGGATCGACGCCCCCTTCTTCATTGAGCATCGAGTTCCGCAAGAACCCGGTCGCGACGACTTGATCCTGGGTCGCATTCGGCAGCAGGTCGCCCGCGAGTTGCTCGGTCAAAAACTGGTCGTACCCGAGATCGCGGTTCAGCGCGTTGACGACCCAGTCGCGGTAGAACCATGTCTGCCGCGACTTGTCTTTTTCAAAGCCGTCCGAGTCTGCATACCGCGCGGCGTCGAGCCAATGCCGCGCCCAACGCTCGCCGTAGTGGGGCGACGCCAGCAATCGTTCTACTTGTTTCTCGAATGCATCGGGCGACGGATCGGCGACGAACGCATCGACCTCGTCGATCGTCGGCGGGAGGCCGATCAGGTCGAGGCTGACTCGACGTAGCCAAGTGGTGCGGTCGGTTTCGGGGGAGAGGCTTAGGCCCTCGCGTTGCAGACGGTCGAGGATGAAGTTGTCGATGGGGGTTCGAGGGGTTGGGATAACGGCCATCGGCTTACGGCCATCAGCCATCGGCCGGACAGGCGGAACGGCGGGGCGAACCGGTGACTTGAACGCCCAGTGATCGGCTCCTTTCGATTTCAACTCGATTGACGCCGATTCTGGCCACTCAGCTCCTTGGTCGATCCAGGCTCGCAGGACGGCGATTTGTTCGGCGGTTAGTCGGTCACCTTCGGGAGGCATCTTGATGTCGGGATCGAGTCCCGCGACGTAGCGAATCAGCGAACTCTCGCTGCTCTTGCCCGGCACGATCGAGCGGCCGAGATCGCCGCCACGCAGCGCCGACGGCTTGTGATCGAGCCGATATGCCGACTCTTGTTTCTTCGCGCCGTGACATTCCAAGCATTTCGCCGCAAAGATTGGCTGCACGTCTTTGACGAAGTCGACCTTGCGCGTTGCTTGCGGTTTGTCGTCCGCAATCAAGACGAAAGTCATCGCCAACACAGCCGCCGAGCCACCACACCACAAGCGCCAATTCGGTGTCATCGCAAGAGTCCTTGAAGTTGACTGGTCGTTGAGAGGTTCACCGTAGCTACGGCGACTAGACACGTCCACGTTCCGGCAACTGATTGGGACCGTTAGAGCAATTGCCGAGCGCGAGTGTCGGAGGCGTCTTCTTCAACCGGACGATCACAACCGCTTTGATTCGCCTGTCTCAGCAGTAACAGACCCAGGCCGATCACGGTCAGCGTGTAGACTTGCACGCCGGAGATTCGAGCCAGCGGTTGACTGAACCACGAGGTGAGGGCGATCGCCAAAGTCCAATAGGCCAGGCCAGAATCTGTCAGCGAGGTTGTCGACCGTCGCTCTCTCAGTAACACGTCGGCCGCGAGCAGCACGCTCTGCACGACGAAGATCGAGTCATAGATGCCGACGTAAAGATTCAGAATCGGCAGCCACGCGAGGGTCGCTGCCCAGAGCCATTGCCGCTGAGGCAACGTCAATCGTTCCCATCGCGACCAGGAGACGGCCAACCATCCGAATGGGAGGCAGGCCAAAACCGCGAACATCGCCATCCGCGCCGATGATGGTCCGCTCCACAGCATTCGCAGAGCGTTGTTGAGGTCCACGTATTTCCAAGTCAGGATTTGCAAGCCGCCACCGGAAGTGCTCTTGCGAAAGGAGAGCAGCACATCGAGGTAGCCGACACTGACATCCCACCCGACCAGCGCGAACGAGAGCCCCGCCAAGAGGACTCCGGTGATGGTCATGCCCATCAAGATTCGCCAGCGGCGGCCGATCACGAGCAGCGGCAACGTCAGCAATAACAACGTCGGTTTGTAGAAGCTCAGCCCCAGCGCCATGCCGGCGGAGATCGGACGATTGCGGTTCAAGAAGTACCATGCCAGCGCGTAGCTGAAAAAACCCACGGCCGAAAGTTGACCGCCCAACCAGCACTCCATCAAGAACGGCTCGAAAGACAGAGCCAGCAGCATCACGAGACCGGCCTGCTCACGCAGCACATCCGACGATGAGCGAGTCAGCAGCCAGACGCCGGCCATGAACAGGCTCAACGAGGCCAGCAACCACAGGGCAACTGCCGCCTCATACGGCAACCAAGTCAGCGGCCGCAGCACGCCGGCCACGAATGGCGGATGCACATACGGAATCGAATCATTCGGATCGAGCTTCGGCAGCAACTCGTGATAAAGCTGGTCGTGTAACGCTCGGTCGTACAACTGAGCGGCTTGGCCGTGATCCAGAATCTGAGCGGCCACAAAGAAGCCGGCGAAGTCATTCCCCAACGGTTGGCCGAACGACGTTTGACCTCGATCCGAGGTCGCGAACGACACACACAGCAAGACTCCGCCGACAATCAAGACGGCGACCGAAATCCATCGCAGATAGTCCGGCTGCAATCGCGCATCGATCGCGCTGCGGAGTCCCGTTCTCAGGCGATTCATCCTTGAAGCATCAGATCCCATCGTGATGGCAGTCTGACAGACATCGCGGCAGATCGCCAAGACGGAAGCTTTACGTAGCCGTCACCGCTCCGCGTGACGAGCCGAAGCTTCAAACGACGTCGAACGCGCGATCGGCTCGTCACGCGGAGCGGTGACGGCTACGTTGATTGACGGCATCGTCATTTCCGTAGTGCTTCCGCCTGCCAGCCGAGCGATTCGATGCGGCGCAACTCGGCGTCGATGTCGGCTCCCTCGAAGAACGACAGCCAGCCGCGCAGGGTTTGTGTTTCGCCCGGAGCACAGTCCGGGAACTTCGGGTCCGAGTGCAGACACGGACACGGCGCATTGCCCCACGGACGATGACATGGCTCCCACGCGGTGATGATCCAGTGCTTCTTCGAATCGTCATGAACCGCCACGAACGGTTTGCGAAACAGCTTGTTGTCGTTCGTCTGCGCCGCGAAGCCGCTGGCTCCTTTGAGCATCACGCAGTTCTGCACGCGCAGGTCCGACAGCTTTTCTTTGGAGCCGTTCTTCAACCACAGCTCCATGCGCACCGCTTCTCGTTGAGGAACAACGAGCGCCCCGAACTCGATGCCGTTCGGCAACCTGCGTTGGATGTCGAGCGAGCCGTCGTTGCGGCGATTCCATTCCAGACGTTCGAGCGTGATTCCTTGCTTGGACCAAATCGTGTCGACGTGTGTGTGTGCCAGATACGTCAGGCCGAGGTTCGACCACAACGCCTCCGGCACATCGACGACGACATAGCTCTTGTCTTCCCAAGGCGTGAAGACGCTGACCTTCGTCTCGCGTTGCGGATTGACCGCTCCGTCAAGAAACCCGATGCGCGGATGCCGGCCGCCCGGATAGGGCAACACCAATAACGGAGCATTCGCCGCGTGAGCCGGGCGATTGTCGTCGCGGATGTCGAACTTCGTTCGCGCGGCTTTGATCTCGTCGGCCATCAAGCCCGTCACGGAGGTGATTTCGTCGTTCGAGTAGCGGTGATGCCAAATCATGTTCTCCAACCAGACGCGGAGCTCGGCATCATTCTTTGGTCGCCGTGCATTCGACGGATCGTCGGCGAAGGTGGGAACGACGAAGACGAGAGTGACAATGACGAGCCAGTGAATTCGAGTCATGAGTTGTTGGTCCTTCGAGTTTTCGTAGCCCGACTCTCCGAGGCTGTGAATAAATGACGTGGGGCACGTTTTCAACGTGCCCAATCAGCCTATTTTCGAGCACGTTGAAAACGTGCTCCACGAAAACTTCACAGTCTCTCCGAGTCGGGACTGCGACCTCCCGACTCGGAGAGTCAGGCTACGGGGTCAGCACGAACAAACCGCTTTGAGGCGCATTCGCAAATCGCCGAATGCGGAATCCACGCGATCCGGCGGCGACAGCAGCCAGTCGCGTGTGACCTCACGCACGAAAGACTGAGCTTCCGAAGTCAAATAGTCCACCGTGCTCTTGCCGTCGACGCGAGCTCGCATGCAGGCGGCCAAGTGCGCGACGGTGCGTCGCTCATCGGCAGGTTGAAAATCTTCCCCACGATAGGCGGACCAGAATGCGCGGATCATGTCGAAGAAGTCGTCCGCTCGCGCCGCATGCTTGATCGTTTTCAGCAGCAGATGGCTCAGGAAGAAGCCGAGATCGAACGCCGGATCGCCAAAGTGTCCGGTCTCGAAATCGACGAGCACGAGTCGCGGTTGCTGACCATCGCTCCCCGATTCGCTTGGCACGAGCAGGATGTTCTTGGGGCTGAAGTCGCCGAGCACCAGGCAGGTCGTCGTCGCCATTGTCTCGTCGATCAGACGTTCCAAAGCGGGACGGAGGTCGGCCTGTCGTTGCGCCATGTAACGATAGAACGGGTCGAGCCGCAGTTCGTCGAAGATCGTGCGGTCGCCCAGCCGCTCGCGCAGGTCGGCATCGTTCGTCGTGCGCGAGTGAATCGCGGCCAGAATCTCGCCGAGCCGGTGGGCGATCGAAGCATCAACCTCGCCGTTCAGCAGGGAAGACTTCCAAACGAGGTGCTCGCGCGGGATCGCTTCCATCGCGAACAGATAATTGTCGCGGTCCTCGAATAGCCGTTTCGGCACAACGCCGGCGGGAGTCACGCGCGACAGGACATCGAGCACATCCCGCTCGCGCCAGATGCGTTCGGGCTGGCTGAACCAAGCGGCCTGGGTGCGCAGTTGTGCTCGCGATTGTTTGACGACGAAGTCCTCGCCACTGGGAACGCCAACGCGCATCACCACGTTGGAGACTCCGCCGGACAGCGCTTCCGCGTACGACTTCGCCGCATCCGCCGACGATAGCCGGCCGGTGCGACCGAGGTAATCAATCAGGTTGTCGGGACCGAGTTCGAGCATGAGAGTTGTCCGGGGTCAGGCACCGCAGAATTCAGAATTGGCGGAGCAGCAGGTTCTTAGCAGTCGCAGCTCAATTCCGCCAATTCTGAATTCTGCGGTGCCTGACCGCGGCCAGCCGAATGCCAATATCCAGGTTGCTCCAAAAATCCTGGATTGACTAGCATCCGGCCCCGTCACTTTTCTGCGAATCGGCCCCTCCTCCTCCTCCCCTCTCATTCCCAACTCCCTTTCTCATTGACCCAAGATGAACTGTGGGCGATCACGTTTGGTGTTCTGCCTTGCCTGGAGCCTTGCGATGTCGCTGGGCGGCTGGGGCTGCGCACATTTTCCGGACTCGACTGCCGACAGATGGAGCGACCAGACGCCCAAGGGATCGACTGCCTCACCACACATTGGAGCTGGCGTGACTCCCGCAACATTGACTGCCGGATCAGAGACGGAATCTTTTTCGGGATTGTCTGCGACGGCTCCGCCAATTGGTGGCAGCGGTACGCCGCCGCTCAATCTCGCGTCCGCGCCGCGTCGGCCGCTGGCGTTGCAGCAGGCGGTGCTCATGGGGTTGCGGCGATCGGAAATCGTGCGCACGTTGAGCGGTTCGGTGCGCATCGAACCGATCACGACGCTGGACCCGTCGATTGCCGATGCGGAATTCCGCAAGGAGTCGGCGCGGTTTGATTCAAAGGCTTCGGCGGCTTACATCGGGGGACAGATCAATCAGCCGCCAGACTCGTTCTTCGGGCCGGGCTTGGAAACGAATACGCGGCGCGACGAAGCGAACTTCGCGGCCGGTCTGGAAAAGCTGTGGCCGTGGGGGACGACGACGCGAATCATCTACGACCCCTCGCTGGGCTATTTATTTTTTCCGCAGGGAACGTCAAGCGGCTTCAACCCGGCGTACACGACGACGACCGTGTTTGAAGTGCGGCAGCCGTTGTTGCGGGCCGGTGGTTGGAAGGTGAACACGGCTCCGATTCAGATCGCGGCGGCGCGAGCGGATCAGACGCAGTGGGAGGTCACGCAGGTGACGATCGCGCAACTGCGCAGCATCACCGACGCGTACTGGAAGCTGCACGCGGCCATGATTGCGTTGCAGGCTGTCGAATCGGTGCTGCCCTTGGGCGAGGAAGTCGTGCGGATCGAGCAACTGCGGTTGGAGTCGCAGCGGTCGATCTACATGGACGTCGCGCGAGCCAGCGTGAATCTGGAGAACCTCAAGCGGCAGCGCAGCCAGGCTCAGCTCGGTGTGGTGCAGTGCGAATACGACTTGCGACAGTTGCTGGGAATGCCCGCCAGCGACGGGACATTGCTGACGCCGATCGACACGCCGGTCCAGTTCAAGACGAGCTTCGATGTCGGGACGCTCGTGCAGACGGCGTACACGCGGCGTCCCGATTTGAATCGCCGCCGCTCGCGGCGCGAGGAACAGGAGTGGCGACTGGTGGCCGCTCGCAATGGCAAGCTGCCGCAGCTCGACTTGCGGGCGCTGACTCGCACCAGTGGGTTGGATGCGCGGTTGGACGATTCGCTGAATCAGTTATCGACTTTCGAATACACCGATTGGACCGTCGGTCTGGAGTTCTCGGTGCCGCTGGGCAATCGCCGCGCGAAAGCGGATGTCGAGTCGGCGGAACTGCAACTGATGCGCGAACTGGCCTTGTTGCGCGGGTTTGAAGAGCAAGTCGTGTTTGAGTTCGCCGGGCTGATTGCCGAACTGCAAACGACGTGGGAGCGTTACGAAAGCGCGCAGCGGCAAGTGCAGTACACGCAGGAGTGGCTACGTCTGGCGCGCATCCGCTTCGCGAGTCCACCGGCCGCCAATCGCGGCGACGATTGGTTGCTGCTGGCGTTGTACGACTATCAGGTCGCGATGCAGTCCTACATCACCGCGCTCAGCACGGCCAGCCAGATGCTGGCCGACTACAACACGCTGCTGGTCCGCATCGAGGAAGCGCAGGGCACGTTGTTGGATCGGTGGCAGATCCAGTTCTCCGATGATCAGCAGATTCCACCAGCGGCAGCGCCCGTGCCGACGAGCGCCTCGCCCAACATTGGCGGTCACTCGATCGTCAGCCAGGCTATTCCACCAGTCCGAGAACCGGCCGTTGCGCGTTGATGTCGGCTCCACTGAGTCGCACATACGAACCTTTTTCGATCGACAGCTTGCGGCAAATGATCGATGCGGCCAATGAACCGACGATGCTGACGCCGCCATCGTCTTCGAGATCATAGTCTTCGCTTTCGGACTCCCAGTCTTCGTCGGAATCCAAATCGGTGTTCTTGAATTTCACCTCGGAATTGGGAGCGTAAATGATCCCTGAGAAATCGAGATCCTTGTCGTTCCTGAACTCGATTTTGCTCTTGGAACCACCGTTTTGAAACAATGTCACTCCTCGGTAGGTTCCTGTGGTTGGCGGCGACAGAGTGATATTGCCGCTGCCCTTAAACTTGGCCCCCTTTTTTCCCGCGCTATAGATCGTCACGCCACTCCCGTCGATGCTGCAGGAGTCCTTGAGCGAGATCTCACCCTCGACGTAGTACGTGCCGGGTGACAGTTTGATGAGGTCGTCCTTATCAAACTTCAATTCTTTGTATTTTCCCGGTAGCAGATTGAATACGTCCCGGCCGCCAACACTCGTCTTGAAATCCTTGGGGTCTCGGTCGGTCCCCTTGGCCGGCGAGGGAAGCGAGGCCAATGGATCAGGGGACGGTTCGACACCCGTCATGACGGTGGCGTCGATTAACCCTTTCGATTTCTTGTCGATCCCTCCGGCCACAAGCAGGTGGTTGGCGATGAGCTGGGCTTTCTTATCCACCTTCACCGCGCGTTTGTTGGCCGAGTTGACGATCACATCACCCGCGACTTCGAGCGTCGAGGTTTTGCCCTTCAGCTTGAGTGAGTCTTTACGTTTGGGGTCGAGCACCATCACGCTGGCCCGGCCGGATCCGATGGTCCCCCCCGCAACGGCGCGGGTGGTCACAATGAGATCACCCTTGCCAAAGACGGAGCTGAAAGTGCGGCTGATCGGTGCGTTGATAATCACTTCCACATAACCAAGTTGTCCCGCAAACGAACCGGACTCCGGAGGGATATTCACGGTCACCGTGTCCGGAGCGTATCCGTTGCCACGGGCGAGTTCTAAAGCCGAGGCCCGTGCGGCCCCGTCGCCATCCCGTCCACCGAATTTCTCCCGAGTCGCATACAGTGCGATGCCCGCCGCATCGGCCGCCGCGTCGGCTGCGGCTTGGGTGTTTCGTCGTTCGCGGTACAGACGGCCCGCATCAACCGCCAAGGCCGTCACACCAATCAGGAGAATCAGACTGACGGCGACGATCACCATCACCGCCCCTGTTCGATCCCGTATCCGACGAACTTGTTGTTTTCGCATGATTGTGTCCCGCCAGAGTCAGTTCGAAACCAATGCGTTCGAGGTGCTGGAAAACATCACCTCTCCAAAAAACGCCTCCGCGACCCAACGGTAATTCACCGTCACCGCAACAGTTCGCCGATCCGCGCTCCAGGCCAAGTCGTAAGTCAGCTTGCTCGGATCAAAGCCGACGGCTCGCGTCTTGATGACTTCGTTGTAGAGGTCCGTGGTGGTCACGGCTGACAGTCGATTGTTCCGGCTGTCGTAGTTCTTGCCATGCACGGACGCCCAACGGGCACCGGCATGAGCCAATGCGGCCACTTGGTTGTAGCGAAAGATTCCCAGCCCCATGACCACCAGGCCAATCATGGTCAGAATGAGCACCGGACTGACCAATGCAAACTCCACGGTGGTCGCTCCCCGACGGAGACGGCCGGGATTTCGGGAAGCTGGCAGCGGCGGTCGAAGACGGACAAGTCGCATGAGATTAGGTCTCTCTTTCCAAGACCGCGGCTGGGTACATGCGAGCGCGCACCGTTCGCGTGATCGTTACGGATGACGGTGTGGCGATGACCGGGTGGAAGGTGTAGTTCACGGTGACTTCGTAGTAACGGTTTCCCACGCCATCGATGCCATCCCGGCTGGTGAAGGTCGGTGGGGGACTCAAGTCGCTCGCGCTGGCGAGAATGGCCGCCTCGACAGTCGCATAGGGCGAATTGTCGGCCATGTCTGGATTGCTCAGATACATGGCACCCATTCGAGCGCTATCGGCCACGACCTGAGTGCAACGATAAACGCGCGCAAAATCGTTGACCGCCATCAACGGCACGAGTAGCAGCGGAAACACCAACGCGAATTCCACAGCAGCGGTCCCGCGTCGAGGATGAGATCTCCGAGTTGTCATTGTCACACACTCTTTGGGGCGGCGAAG
This sequence comes from Planctomyces sp. SH-PL62, assembly GCA_945905295.1. Taxonomy (GTDB): domain Bacteria; phylum Planctomycetota; class Planctomycetia; order Planctomycetales; family Planctomycetaceae; genus SXKJ01. The sequence goes on from CAMDPX010000052.1 coordinate 32,314, forward strand.
CCGCAATGTGGCACGACGCTCCGCGTCGTGAATCGCGACGCGGAGAGCCTGTGAAGTTTTCGTGGAGCACGTTTTCAACGTGCTCGAAAATAGGCTGATTGGGCACGTTGAAAACGTGCCCCACGTCATTTATTCACAGCCTCGGAGCATCACGCCACAATCTTGCAGAAAAAATATCGCCTTCGGCGATAACGATGTCGGTCCTCCCCGGTGATGTCCAAACACATGCAACCGCCGTGAATGGACAGAAAGGGGAATTTGAAGAAAGGATCGCTCATCAAAACACTAGCTCACCTTTTCAGAGCGTGCGGTCACTTTGTCGAGGAAGCGCGAATGAACTCAACGAATGCGCATTCGCCTGCGGGCGTAAGCCCAATGGCACTTACTTTGAGCGGAATGGCGCTAGCCACCGGTGTTGTGGGTGTGATGTTCCTCGCGAAATACCGGCGGCTAGCGCCTCGCCGCTCACTAAAGTCAGTGCCATTGGGCGTAAGCCTGTTGATCGAAATCGTAGAGCCGGTTCGATGTGGTCAATTCGCATCGTGAAGTCGACCGGCTTTTCGAGAAAGCCGGATTTCTGGCGGCGGTGCTCGCTCACCACCAGAACTCGGTGCGGAGGTAGCGCATCGCTTTCGACAGCATGACGGCTCCGAGCGTGCGGTGGCCTCGGAAGATGCGGCCGAAGCCGGTCATTCCGGAGCGGAGGCGACCGTCTTGGTTGTTGAGTTCGCAATGCACGACCAGGACGTTGCGTTGCTTGGGCACTTGCATCGTCGCGGCGGTCGCGATGTGTTCGACCGTCGCTTCAAACGTGTCGAACGGCAGGGCACGCGCCTTCAAAATGACCGACTGCCCCGATGAAACGCCGAGCACGTCGTCCTCGCCGACGGCAATTTCGACGCGCGAGGTCGCCGCGTTTTCGATCACGCAGATCAGCAAGCCTTGAGTCGCCAACTGCCCGATCTTTTCGTGCATACGCGGCGTCGCAACGACTCCGCTGACCGATGATCGCACGACGAGTTTGTCCTTCTGCGAGTTGTAGAACCGCAGTTGTTCTTGCAGTTGTTCCTGGCGAGCGACTTCGGCGGCGATCTCTTCCGGGCGTGTGCCGGCTTGCAGCAGATCCCATTGGCTTTCGGCGTCGGCCAGCTCCTGTTCGCGGCGTGAGATTTCGGCCTCGATGTTTCGCAAGCCGTTCGCCTCTTTCACACGGCGGTCGGCTTCGGCTTCGGCGATTTGCGTGCCGAGCACCGAGAGTTGCATCTGCTCCGATTTCAGTTGTGCTCCGGCCAGGGCCTTCAATTGAAACAGCTTTTCGGACTCGGCGTAGGTCTGCTTGGCGAATTCCCATTGAGTCTTCGTCCGCTCGATGCGCTGGTCGATGGCCTGCAACTCTTGCTTGTGCGCCTCGCGAGCGCGTTCGAGTTCCTGATGGCCGAGCTTGACCCAATTCCGCAGCCGGGTGGCTTTGTCGCGTGTGGCGGTGAGCTGTTCCGGTCGCGGGCCGAGTCTCAGCTTGCCGAGATTCGCCTCGACGCCGCGCAGTTCCGCTTCCTTCGTGGAGATTTGAGCCTCCAGGTCCGGCGACTTGAGATGTACGACCGGATCGCCTTTCGCGACACGGCTCCCCTCTTCGATCAGGATGCGGCTGATGAAGCCGGTGACCGGTGCGTGAATTTCGTGGCGGTCGCCCGGCCGCACCTCGAAGTCGCCGGTGGCGTAATGCTTCACCGGTACGAGGAACAGCACGGCGGGAATCGCCGCTCCGCCCAGCAACCACGCGAACGTCCGCTTGTGTCGTGTCTTGATCATGGTCATGCACTCGCTTTTGAAGAAACCTCGAAAGACTCGCTTGAACGCGAACATCATCAGCAGGCTCGTGGAGAACACCCCCAACGTGCCGAACTCGTTGCTGACGTATTTGAGCATCCGAAAAAACACGACATTCAAAAAACCGATGGCGAACATCCAAGACATCGCCCCATAGCCGAACAACACTCCGCCGCGCGATTCCCGCTGCGGGCGCGCGGCTCCCCACAACCAGTAGCGCAGGTGAGCCATCAAGTACTCCTGCGATCGCTTCCGCAGGTTGGGCAGGCTCAGCCCATCGCTGAGCAGGTAGTAGCCGTCCAATCGCAGCAACGGGTTGAAGTTGATCGCCCCGCGCGCACCGCAAACCGTCAGCACCACGAACGCCAAGTAGTTGACGAGGCAGTCGGGCACGGTCACTCGCCAGACAAACACAGCCAATGCCGCCAGACACAGATCGCAATAGCCACCCGCCGCCGTGATCAGCAGTCGCTTCGACTTCTGCGGAATCAGCCAGGCATCCGAGACGTTGCAATACAGACAGGGCATGAAGAACAACAACATGACGCCCGTGTCGTGAACCTCGCCGCCGAAGTGCTTGAGCGTCAGCCCGTGAGCGCACTCGTGCAGCGCGGTCGCCGCCGTTACGGCCAGCCACACCAGCAGTACCGTCTCCCAGCGCAACGCATCCGAAAACGAAGCGGTCAAATCCTGCCAATTGCTGGTGACGATCAGCAGCGCGAAGCACATGGCCGCGCTCGATACGGCCACGAACGCGCGAGTCCACACCCACCGAATCTGCGGCTCCAGCCACGCGAACAGCCGATCCGGATCGAACAACCTGACGCGAAAGAAGAGCAGGCTTTGCCGCTGATTCGGCGTGTCCTCGTCGTCGTCGTCCTCGTCGTCTGTGTGCGACTTTTGCGAGCCGGAGGGCGTTAGCCCCCGGACGGTGTTCGAACGAGACGTCCGGGGGCTAACGCCCTCCGGCTCACCCATTTCCCGCTCCAGCAGCTTGCGCGACCTGGCGATCTCGATGAAGTCATCGACATCGCGTGCGGAGATTTCCTCGCGGAACTCTTTCTCAAACGCTTCCAGCAGCGAGTCGATCGTGGCGATGCCGTCGAACTGTTGCAGCAAAAAAGCTTCGCCGGCACCGATACTGAAATACTCTCGCTCCGAGGGCAGCTTGACGACGAAGTCCTCATCGGTCAGCCGTTGGACAACGGCATCGCTGCGCAGCTTCGGCAATGTCGCGGTGCTCGTGGACATGATGCGGATCTGAGATTTCAAATCTGAGAGTTGAGATTTGAAAGAATCTCGTCGATGTTCGGTCCGTCCAGCAGCACCGCGCGGCTTTCGTCTTCGGAAAGCAGATGCACGAAGTACGGCCGCCCCAGTTCCAGACAGCGAGCGGCACGATGATGGCCGTCGATCAGCACATGGCCGTGCAAGACGTTACCGTCCGGTTCGGGATACCAAATGTGAGCGATGATGCCGGGAAACTCCGGGTTCACATGCTTGACGTGTTGCGGGTAGATGCGCGAGGTATCGACGCTGAACCGCACATCGTCCGGTTCCAGCTCGACTGGCTCACGACCGTCGCTGGTCAGCTTGCGAGCTTTGTCGATGTCGAACCGGTAAATGCTCTTCATGTAACGAAACGATTCCGAACCGCCACGGCAGTGCGGGCAGTTCTCGCGGCTGGTCCGTTCCTGGACGTTCGCCGCCACCTGCCGCCGCTTCGCCGCCACTTTCTTCTTTCGCTTTATTGCCGTGACCATGCCCGTGCTCCGAGTATGACGCTTGTGGAGATTTCACAACGACTGCGGAACTCTAGGACACCGATTCGGCCATGCCGGAAAGAATCCAATTCCCGTCCGCAGCGGTACGACTTCACGGCACGCAGAATCGCTACGACTGTCTCATACGGATCGCAGGAATTAGCCGCGCGGCGCTAGCCCCGGTTCATGCGGTGTAAC
>CAMDPX010000053.1 GCA_945905295.1 Planctomyces sp. SH-PL62
CGGGTTGAGTTCATCAACCCGCGGCTAGCGCCTTGCGGCTCACTGAATTCAAAGATCATTACGAATGGCGGAGAGTCGTTTTCGACTACGCGACCGTGACGGGATCACCCATCAGATTCAGCGCGTCGCCAAACGTGTTCCCGACCGAATTCAACGTGATCGGGCTCGCTCCGCCGTTGGCGATAATCGTCAGCACTCCGGTGATGTGCAGCACACCGCTATCGGTAACCGCTCCGCCGGATGTGATCGACAGAGTTCCCGTCGTGGTGATCGTTCCCAGATCAACGCCCCCGGCATCTGTGTCGGTAATGGCGACGTTTTTCGCGATGATGGCGAGCGCACCACCATAGGTCGAACTGCCATCATTCAACGTGATATTGGCCGTTCCGGCATTGAGCGTTGTCGTGCCGGCGACAGTGAGCGTTCCGGAGTCGGTGATGTTTCCGGTCGAGGTGACCGAGAGATTGCCGGCCACCGCCGTGGCACCCAGATTAACCGCGCCCGTGGCGGCGACAGTCACGTTGTTGCCAGTCAGGACCAGAGCCCCGGTGAAGGCATTCGTGCTCGTCCCCAGCGTGATGTTGTTCGCACCGGCATTGATGGTCGTTGTCCCGATGACCGCCAGTTTGCCGGTGTTGGTCACCGCGCCAGTTGGGGTCACGGTCAACGTGCCGCTGAGCGTCGAAGCACCGAGCACGGTCGGAAGCGTATTGAAGATCGAAGCGTTGGATCCGGTGACGCCGATCGCGCCGGTGTAGGCGGAGGCCACCTGATCCAGCGTGATGGCCGCGGCGGTCGCATTGAATGTGGTCGCGCCTGTGACGGTGATCGCACCGCTGTCGGTGATCGCCCCGGTCGAGGTAACAGCCAACGTGCCGGTCGCGGTCGTCGCGCCGACATTCACCGCACCGGTCGCGGCGACTGCCACATTGCGGCCGGACAGGATCAACGCGCCGGTGAAGGCGTTCGTCGTTGTGCTCAGTGAGAGGTCACTCGCGCCGGTCGCAATCGTCGTTGTGCCGCCGATGGTCAGCTTGCCGGTGTTCGTCAACGCGCCGGTGGCGGTCACACTCACGTTGCCGGTTACCGTCGAGACTCCCAATACGGTCGCTCGCGGATTGAGCAAACTCGCGGACGAACCGGCCAGGCTGACCGCTCCGGTATATGCCGAACTCGGAGCGTTGAGCGTGATGGTGCTCGCCCCCGCGTTAAACGACGCGGTGCCTGGCACAATGATGTCGCCCACGTCGGTGATCGCACCCGTCGACGTCAGCGAGAAGTTGCCGGTCATGACGGAGGCCGCCACCTCGGCGGCTCCGGCCACCACGACCGTGACGTTCTTGCCAGCCAGATACAGCGATCCGCCAACCGTACTCGCGGCGTTGGTCAGCGAGACGTTGCCGGTCGTGCCGATCTGCAAGTTCTGACCGATCGTCAGCACGCTGGTGCTCGTGACCGTGCCGGTGTTGAAGACGTAGAAGTCTTGCGCGATGTTCGATGTTCCCAACGTGACCGCACCGGTTGCGGTGACGTGTTCGATCCGCGCCGTCATCGAGATCGCGCCACCGAACGTATTCGTGGGCGTATCGAGGTTCACATCGTGAGTCGCCCCGACATTGATGTTCGTCGCTCCGGTGATGGTCAGCTTGCCGGTATTGGTGACGTTGCCCGATGTCGAAGTGACTCCCAAGGCCCCCGACAACGTGCAGGCACCGAGCACCGTGGCGGTGGTATTCAAGACCGATCCGTTGGCTCCGGTGAGGCTGATCGCGCCGGTGTAGGCGGAGGCCGCCTGATCCAGCGTGATCGAAGCGCTGCCGGCGTTCAACGTGGTTGTGCCGGTGACGGTCTGTGTCCCGCTGTCGGTGATGGCACCAGTCGACGTGACGGCCAGATTGCCGGTCGCGGTGGTGGCTCCCAGATTCACAGCGCCCGTGGCACCCACCGTGACGTTGGTTCCCGTGAGGATCACCGCGCCGGTGAAGGTATTGGTCGCGGTTCCCAGTGTGATGCTGTTCGATCCGGCATTGATCGTTGTTGTGCCGGTGATGGCTAACTTGCCGGTATTCGTCACCGCGCCCCCGGGTGCCACCGTGAGAGTGCCGGTCAATGTGGAAGCGGCCAACGCCGTCGCCAGTGTGTTGGTGATCAACGCATTCGAGCCGGTCACACCGATCGCGCCGGTGAAGGCTGAGCCCGCTTGATCGAGCGTGATGGCCGTCGTGCCGGCATTCAGCGTGGTCGTGCCGCCGACGGTTAAGTTGCCGCTGTCGGTGATGGCACCGGTTGACGTCACGGCCAGATTGCCGGTCGCCGTCGTGGCACCCAGATTCACCGCGCCGACGGCTCCTGCCGTGACGTTGTTGCCCGTGAGGATCAACGCGCCGGTGAAGACGTTTGTCGCTGTTCCCAGGGTGATGTTGCTGGCCCCCGCGTTGATCGTGGTGGTGCCGCCGACCGACAGTTTGCCGGTGTTGGTCACCGCGCCAGTCGGCGTGACGTTCAATGTGCCCGACAATGTTGAAGCTCCCAAGACGGTCGCGCGGGAATTGATGATCGAGGCGTTCGAGCCGACGACGCCAATCGCTCCCGTGAAGGCCGAGCCCGCTTGATCCAACGTGATCGCCGTGCTGCCGGCGTTCAGCGTTGTCGTGCCTGTCACCGTCAACGTTCCGCTGTCGGTGATCGCCCCTGTCGCGGTCACGGCGAAGTTCCCCGTCGCCGTCGTTGCGCCCAGATCGACGGCACCGGTCGCCGCCACGGTCACGTTCTTGCCGGTCAGAATCAACGCGCCCGTCAACGTATTCGTCGATGTTCCCAGCGTGATGTCGTTCGTTCCCGCGCTGATCGTCGTGGTTCCCGTCACCGTCAACTTGCCCGTGTTCGTCACCGCGCCAGTGGGTGTCAGAAGCAAGTTGCCGCCGACAGTCGTGACGCCGAGTTCTGTCGCAGCATTCGAGGTGACTGTGAGATTTTTCGTGGCCGCCGTCGTCCCAGAAATCGATTCGGCTGCTGTCAGTCCAATCGTTAGGTCACCGGTCGTTCCCGTGACTTTCAGCGAATCGACGCCGAGTCCTCCGTTGAAATTGACAGTCACCAGATTACCGCTGTTCGCCGCATCAATGGTGGCGTACAGCCTGCCCGCCAGTTTGACGGTGGTGTTACTAACTCCGGCGGTGACCTCCACATTGTCCGCCGATGACGTCCCCGTGAGGGAAAGAACGCCGCTGGAAAATGCCACGCCAAGCGCGGGGAGACAACGTTCTTCGAGATACTCGGCGACTGCCGGACTGGATTGACCATACAGATCGCGAGCGGCAAGTCGGCGTTTGCTCTGTTTCCGCAAAGAGGCGGTTCTCAAGTTGGACCACAGGTTCTTGAAGTAACCACTCTGGCGGAACAAGTTCAGCATGTTCGAGACTCCCGCAACGTGACGATCCGGAAAACGTCGATGGCCCAATGAGCCAACGATGCGGAGTCAGGAATCGAAGCGGAGAGTTCGGACTTGTGTCTTTCGCGAGACCAGTCGTGAGAATCTCCTTGAAGGAGTCTCAAGAGCGCAACTGGCGCGAGAATGCGTGCTGGTCAAAGCTTGGCGAGAGGCGATGGTCGGTGGGAGCCGACCCTACGCGGCTACAGGCGCAAGAATGCCTGCAAGTCGGAAAGGATTGCGTTGGCAGTCGCTTCCGCCGCATCGCGTGTGAGCAGTTCGCCACGGTTCAGTCGTTGGCGAACTTCTTCCAGAACATCCGCGCGGACTTCTGGGAGTTCTTGGATCTTCGCCATCAGTTCAGAAGTCTCGCGAGATGCGGAGGCCGATGATGAGGAAGAGGTGGATCCGGTTCGTCGCGGGCCGCTCGCGGCGGAACCTGGGCGAGTCGGTCGGCGACCGAAGAGCGGTGATCCCATCGAGTCGCCATCAATTCGCATACGAAGTTCCTCACCTCAAGAACGTTGACGTTGTCAAACGGAATTCTTCACAACGACTGTTCAAACGAGTTGATTTGTCCCAAAGGCGGGGCATAGTTGCCCGACACCGAATACGGGTCAAGGTCAACATGTCCGCGCATTCTCACTCACCATCGACTTCAAAATCTGCACCGCCCACGGTCTCTTCGCAGGGTGAAGTTCCTTCGATTCCCGCGTCTTCAATGCCCGACAGCGATGTTCCGCAGCGGAAGTTTCCGCTGTTTGTGATCGCGTTGGCCATCTCTGCCACATTGCCGATCGGACTTGGGATCGGCTGGACATGCCGAGCCAAGTCGGCCAAGCCTGTGACAACCTTCACGCACGACGACACCTCACCCAACGAAGAGACCGATTCGCTCAGTTGGGCTTGGCGAAATCTGCGAAACACGGACGATCTGTTTCGAGCGGGAGACTTTGGACTTGCGCTACAACACTACCAATCGAAGGAATGCGCGGATCCCTTGCGACCATCCGCCGAACTTCGTTTGAAAATCGCCTTATGCCACGAAGCACTCGGCCAGTGGGACGAGGCGGTCTCGATTCTCGATTCCATTTTGGAAGACGCCGAGTCGGAACTTCGCGATGCGGCTTTGTTGGCACACAGCCGAATCGGGCTCTGCCGGCAGGATTTCGAGCACACCCGCGCGACTCTCAGACGACTTCTCGGCCCGTTGGACGAACTGCGGCCAGTCGCTCGGACGATTGCGGAAGACGCTTGTTATCTCTTGGCCAGCGCGTGTTTGTTGGAGGAGGACTCCGCGCAGGAGGAACCCTCGCACCTGAATCGGCCAATTTCGCCACTGCACCGATCCGCGATGCAGTGGATCAACACGTCGCTCTTGGATCAGTCGATCCCCGCGCAAACAAACGAGCTGGCCGGTTCCGGCGAACCCAATCCGACACAACCAGACGCAGCGCCGTTTGACGATGAAACTTGCACGATGGCGACTCGCCTCTTCGCTGCGACTTCCTCCGCGGAACGCCGGCAGCTTGGTGAGCAGCTTGCTCGACAGTTGCTTGCTAACCATTCAAAGGCTCGGTGGGTCGGACATCTCAAGATGGTGCTTGGAGAAGTGGCCTACCGGCAGGGTGATCTGATTCAGGCCAAGGAGCTCTTCGGTGAAGTGGCTGATCGATCGTTGAGCGCGCTGGCTGCGATCGCGTCGTACAACCAAGGGGTCGTGCAATTCCAGTTGCGAGAGTATCGCCCTGCCAGCCGCACTCTCGGCCGCTTCGTCGATGGAGCGCCGGGGCACGAATTATGTCCGCTCGCTTTGCTCTTACGTGGCCGCTCACTTCTGGAATTCGGAGATGGCGAGATGGCGGCCTTCGATCTGAAGCGGGCGGTCGATTCACCGGGACGCGACGAATTGCGAGCTTGGGCGGCCGTGTATATGGGGCTGGCACATCTGCAAAGTGGCAAGCCGATGCTGGCGGCTCAGTCGATGTTTCATCGTCGCGATCGTCTGCAATCAGACGTTGCGCGAGCGGAGTTGGCGTTCGTCGTTTCGCTGGCTCGATTGGAATCCTTGAAGCCGTCGGATTCACGCGATCGAGAAGTGATCTTCATGCTCCGCGCGTTGGCGTCGATCAACGCCGACTCGGAATGGTTAGGTGCTTGCGGGCGACAGATGCTCGGCCGAGCGTATCAGCACTTGGGGCTGATCGAACAAGCGATGGCAGTCTATGAGCATGCGTTGCGGCAGGATCTCCAAGAGCCGTTCGCCTCCGACATCAAACTTGCGCTGGCTGATTCCGCGTTGGCAACGGGGAATTCGGCGTTGGCACGGCATCATCTTGCGGACCTTCAAGCGAGCCAGCGAGCACCGTGGGCCACACAAGCTGGGCTGCGGATCGCGAAATGGGAATTGGATCAAGGCGATCACGAAAAATGCCTGACCATCTGCCGCGAGCTGTTGCCCACCACGTCCGATCGTGCGCCGATCTTCCGCCTGATGGGACGAGCCCACGAGTCAACCGGCCATTTCGATCTGGCCGCCGAGTGCTATGCGGGACTCGCCAAGCACTAGCCTGATTCGTGTGCCATCACGACCGTCCCGTTCGGTTTGATCCGCAGGACCGTTGTTGTTTCACAGGCTGTGTGAATCTCGCGATTGGCGAGGCATTTCCGATCAAGTTGAGTCGAACGGTCTCGATTCCTTGAGTGGGCCGCGTGCGATGCTGCCGTGGTTGGTGGGCTTTTCGGCTTGCCCTTCAACCGTTGGCATTTCCTGCGGTCGCCTCTCACCACACCATGATTCACATCATTTTGAGACTTCAACATGTTCAACGCTCTGGCGAGCTGCATCGACGGTCATTCGAGTGATCCCGATGACCTTTTCTCGGAATCGAATCGACTTCAACACCTCCATGATTCCATCGAAGCAGACACTCCTGAATCCGCCGTGTTCGATGACTTGGCCATCGGCTTGATGGCGATCGAGGGCCGGAACTACAGCACTGCGGTGACATCACTGACGCGAGTCACTGATGCCGATCCGACGCAGTTCGCGCTGGCTCAAGAATGGCTGGGGACCGCGTATCTCAAATCTGGACAACCCGAATTGGCCATCGACCCGTTACGTCGGGCGATTCAACTCAACGAACAACTCGGCCGCGAACCGCTCGCCATTGCCGAGTGTCATTTCTCGCTCGGCCTGGCATTCCTGCACTCAGGCCGTGGCGAATGCGCCTTGAGCGAATTCCAAGCGGCTCTGCATTGCGAGCCAGACTGGGGAACCGTGCTGATGGAAATCGCACGCGTGCATGCGCTCCGCAACCGCATTCTCGAATCCGCCGCCGCGCTGGACGAAGCAGGTCAGCAGGACGAAGCCTTTCTGAGTCAGGCAAATGACGACTGCGATTTTGAGACTGTCGTGGTCAGTCTGGCATGTCGATCCCGACAAGGGACACCTCATTTGTGTCCTGATTTTGAATAAGCCCAGTGGACCGTTTTCAATTGCTTCTTCGCAGACATGAATTCGGAGAATGCGGATGTCTGTCAATTGGGCTGAATTGGTCAGTGATTTGTTGAAGTCTCGCCCGCAGATCGAGTTGCCACGGCGACTGAAACTTCCGGTACTTCCCCAGTCCGTCGTCGAGTTCACCGCGATTGCCGAGAAGCCCGAAGCGCGGTCGCAAGAACTGGCGGCTCCCATCGAAGCCGATTCCGCGTTGACGTCGGAATTGTTGCGGCAGGTCAACTCGGTAGGCGTCGGCTTGAGGCAACGAGTTGTCTCCGTGACTCAAGCCATCAATCTCTTTGGGCCGCGCCGGACCAAAACGTTGGTGTTGTGTTGCGCGTTGCAAACGGCCACATCGAATATCAAACCGCAACTGCTCAATGTCGTCCAATTTCAAAAAGAGAACCGCATTCGTGCGATCTTCGCACGCGAGACAGCTCGCGAAATTGGCTGCGACATAGAACTGTCCTATACCGCAGGGTTGCTTCAAGACTTTCTACTACCGCTTCTCGTCGATGCGTTCTACGACGACTACCTGCGATTTTTTCAGGAAGAACGAGCACTCGTCGAACAAGAGCGGGAAAAGTTCGGCTGGAATCACGCGCAGATCGCGGCTGGATTGATGTTTGATTGGGGATTCCCCGATGAGCTCGTCGCTGCCGTCTGTCTGCATCACGATGTGGAACGGCTGAAATCGAATGCGGAACTTCAAGAATCTTCCGTGAGCGCCGCCATCGCGGCCGCTTCGCTGCCCGAAAGTTTGTGTCAATCGCCGCAAGGATTTGACACGCTGTTGCTGCTCCAGGATGTGCTTTCCGATTTTCGGTTTCTGGAAGTTGCCAACGTCGTTGACGAGGAGTTCGCTGGGGACAACCTGCATCCGGCACAGAACGTGGGCTTGTGCGAGCGGCTCGGCAACTTGGCCATCGACAATCTGGAACAACGAAAACTGAATCGAGTCCATCATCACCGACAGCTTGGTAACTACACGCTGGAAGACCAAATCGGCCAGGGCGGCATGGGGGTGGTCTATCGGGCGCGGCACTGCATGTTAAAACGGCCGGCGGCGATCAAGCTGTTGCACTCGATGAAACTCGGTTCCGAATCCTTGTCGCGTTTCGAAACGGAAGTGCAATTGACTTGTCAGCTCACCAGTCCACACACCATCGCCGTGTACGACTACGGCGTGACGACGGAGGGGCTGTTTTATTACGCGATGGAGTACTTGGATGGCATCACTCTGGCGCAGTTGGTGGCGAATTATGGTCCGCAGCCCGCCGGTCGCGTGATTCATTTGCTGCAACAGGTCTGCTTCTCGCTGGCGGAAGCCCATGCCGCCGGTTTGATCCACCGGGATTTGAAACCAGAGAACCTGATGCTCTGCTGCCGAGGCGGGATTCCCGACATGGTCAAGGTTCTGGACTTCGGCTTGGCGAGAGTTGTCTCAGCACACCCGGAACGGGATCAGGTTCCGCAGACACTCTGCGGCACGCCGCTGTATATGCCGCCCGAAGCGATCACCGCGCCTCAAACGATCGATGCCCGCAGCGACCTGTATTCGCTGGGAGCCGTCGCCTATTTCCTGCTGACAGGTACGCCGGTCTTTCCCGGCGAGACAGTCAATGGCGTCCTAGGCCAACATCTCCGAGCAGCACCTCAACGACCGTCAGAACGATTGGGCATCCCTGTGGATTCCGACTTGGAGTCTCTCATCTTGCAGTGCTTAGCCAAAAGCCCATTGGATCGTCCAAGCGATGCTCAGCGATTCAGCCTGATGTTGAATGAGTGTCGCGCCAAGTCGACATGGCAGTCCGAAGATGCGTCGCTTTGGTGGTCTCGGCGTCTCGACTTTATGCAGGCGAACTTGCCAATCCTTCCGAGCACAATTGAGCCAACGAGAATTATTAGTGCGTAACAGAACTCGGTTGTCCCCGGCGTCTCATGGGATTAGGGGGGAATCGTCGTGTGAGTTTCACCGATAGTCATCCGGAACACGTCTTATGGACCGCAAGTGCAAGTTGATTCAGGAACTCGGCCTCCTGCGAAAGTTCGCAGCGGAGATGGACGAGGATCTTGGCCACTTTGAGAGTGACGCTGATGCTTTAAGTACCGCATCGATTCATGATGGTATCACCTCGAAGTTCAAGGAGTTCGTCGCGCGATCGTTGCGAACGGTTCACACGATCAAAGGGACGGCCGCAGTACTCAAGCTGAAGGAGCTAACGAGTTCGGCGCGCACGCTGGAGGATCTGTTAGTTCTCATTCGTGATGGTTTCCGCTGCTGGGATACGTCAATGGCTCATCGGCTTTGCGAGATGTCAAAAGCGTTGCGACAGATGGTTTCTCAAATCGCGGAGACCGCGAGTGGATCGGTCGCAAAGACGCCTCGGCACACAACCCACATGCTGCGTTACGATCACAACCGACGAGCGTCGTCTGCTCCGAGGGTTGCGGCCAATGGCACCGGCAATCCTCTCGCGAGGCCATTGCCGGAGAAGGCAGCGCCGATTCCGCAATCAACAACATTCGCCAAAATCGCATCCGATGTTGATGAGCGTCTGTTTGAAAAGCTGGTTCAATTGATCGGCCAGATTTCGGTCGTTCAGCAACAGATTGAGGAATGTTGCTCCCCTCGCGAGGACGCGAAGCGGAATCTGGCGTTTCGATGGCTCAATCTCATCGGGCCAGAGATGCGAGACACTTTGGCCAAGTTGCCTTGCGAGCCGATCGGCGACACTTGGAACGGCTGGCCCCGTCTGCTGTCGGAAATGGCGGCGAACTGCGGCAAGCAGGCGCAGATTAAAATTGAAGGGGCGGAAGTGCGCCTCGACAAGCAGAGTATCCGAACGATTCAGAACGCGCTGACACATCTCCTGCACAACGCGGTCGACCACGGCATTGAGCGGCCCGATGTTCGTGAGGCGATGGGCAAGCCACCGGTCGCCACCATTGTGCTCTCGGCATCGCAGATGCGAGATCAAATTCAAATCCTCGTGAAGGATGACGGACAGGGCGTTGATGTTGAACGTGTCAAACAACAAGCCCTTCGCATGAAGTTGGTGACGCCCACTCAAGCCGCTCGTATGACGGGGCCGGAGCTCACGCAGTTCATTCTTCGACCGGGGCTCTCGACGGCGTCGCAAGTCACGAACAACTCCGGCCGAGGCATCGGCATGGACGCTGTTGTCGCGAACGTCGAGAAGCTTGGCGGCACGCTGGAGATCCACAGCATTCACGGCCAAGGGACCACCATTAAGATCAAATTCCCGCTGGGCCAGCCGAAGAGCGTTTGACGAAGTGACTTTGAACTCAACATCGTCACGCGAGTCGCGGGAGCGACTCGCCTACGTCGCTCAGTCGCTCCCGCGACTGAGGTTCGATTTTGTTCCGCGTTTTATGGTTGCTTGAGCAGTTCGATGAGCGCCGCGGCCTTCGCGGGATCGGATGCGGCAATGGTGGCGAGCACTTTCGCGGCCTGCCGGTCCTTCATGTTCTTTAGGATCTCGACGATGGCCGCATCGCGGTCTTGCTTCGCGAGTTGTTGCAGGACCTCGGCCACAACCTCGGCCGGCATGCTGTCGAAGATCGTTCCCAATCGTTTGAGCGCCGCTGGATCACTGGTGACACTCACCGATGGAACGGCCGGTGTTGCTTCCTTGGTCGGAGCCGTGACCTCGGTTTTGGGTGGCGGCGCTTCCAGCGCATCGAGTTTCTGACGCAACAATTCACTCTCGTCAGGAGTGGCGCTGTCGGCTGGCTCGCGATGCTGATTGAGTTCCTCCAGCTCCTGACGTAATCGATCTCGTTCGGTTGGATTCGCCTTGGCGGCTTTGTCGCGAAGTTGGTTGATCTCTGCGTGTTCCTTTTTCAGCCAGTCACGCTCCTCTTGAGTCACCTTGTTGGCTTTCTCGCGAAGCTGATTGATCGCCACCTGCTCCGCGCGAATGTCCGCGAAGATCAGCTTCAGGACTTCCTGGCGTTCGTCGAGCCGAAGTTCCTTCTCGTAAGTGGTTCGCAACCGTTGATTCAGTGCCACGACCAGCGGGCTGGTTTCGTCCATGCCTTCGACATACGGCGGTCGAACAGCGATGGGTGCTTCCGGCTCCTCGTTCGGTGGCTCCTCTTGAGCGGTTTGATTTTGAGCGCGCTTTTCCAACGCCGCCAATGGGGTCTCGGCCGCTTTCGCTTCGGCGGCTTCCGCGCGCTGAAGCGCCGCTTTCAATTCCGACTGCTGCTTCTTCCAAAACAGAGTCCCCCCCGTGGCGGCTCCGCCAAAGATCATCATGACCAGCAGAAGTTGAAACATCGTTTTCATGGACTCTGATCTCTTCTTCGTTTTACGCCGAGTCCGTCGCGAGCGACTTTCTCGACCACTGCTTCATCACCACGTCATCCAATTCGATTTGCTGTTGCCGAGTTCCCTCGTCCAGATGCTCTTGCCAGCGTTGCGAGCGCAGGTGCAGCAACGCTTCCACCTGCTGAGTCACCGCCGTGTACTGACTTTGAGCTTCTCGAAACCGGCGTTCGACGGCCTTGAGGCTTTCTTGAGCTCCGCGCAGGGTCTCGCAAAGCTGCTGGGCATGTCGTAACGATTGCTCACGCAATGCCGGCACAATCATCCGGCCAACTCGCTCCGGCAACCGACAGGCCGATTCGATCTGCCGTTCCAAATCCTGCACCACCGCTCGCGCCAACTCGTGCTCGCGCGCGATCCGAGACAACACGAGCTCAGCCTGCTTCTGCCGCTGCTGGTGGTATCGCAAGAGCTTTTCAAGTTGGAACTGAAAACGTTTCATGGTTCACAACTAACCTGAAGCGTCAGTGAGGGCGAACGCTTCACCAAACTTCGATTTCAGAATGAAAGTCGATCGAAACGTCCGCCCTCGCTGACGCTTCGGGTTAGTTTTAGTACGGCCAGCGTGCGGCGATTTGTTCCAATGCCTTGCGAGTCTCTGCAAAAGCGAACTGCTCGCCGGTGGTTTGACGCAGGAACGACATGATCGCGGGCATCAACTCGATGACTTTGTCGATCTGCGGACTGGTTCCCTTTTGATACGCGCCGATGCGGATCAAGTCTTGAACTTCCGCGTGCATCGCCATGATCGCTCGGATCTTTCGAGCGGCCGCTTGATGTGCGGGATCGGTCACGCTGAGGAATGCTCGGCTGACGCTTTGCGAAATGCTGATCGCGGGGAAGTGGCCCGCTTCGGCCAGCTTGCGGTCGAGCACGAAGTGACCATCGAGCAACGATCGTGCGGAATCCGCGACCGGTTCGGCGAGGTCGTCCCCTTCAACCAGCACGGTCAAGAAGCCTGTGATGCTGCCGATCGCTCCGTTACCAAGTTGTTCAACCGTGTTCGCCAGCAATTGAAAGACGGAGGGGGTATAGCCTCGCGCGCTGGGTGGTTCGCCCAAGCTCAGTCCCAGTTCGCGTTGAGCCATCGCCAGTCGCGTCAGGCTGTCGAGAAAGAACAGCACGTTCGCGCCGCGACTGCGAAACGAATCGGCGATGCTGATCGCTGTCTCGACGGCGCGAATCCGCATCAGAGGTAATTGCTCGCTGCTGGAGATCACGACAACGGACTTCTTGAGACCTGCTTCACCCAAGCTGTCTTCCAGGAATGGACGTAGCTCGCAGCCTCGCTCGCCGACCAAGCAAATCACGTTGAGATCCGCTTCGGCGGTCTTCGCGATGTTGCCCAGCAACGTGCTCTTGCCGACACCGCTGCCGGCAAAGATCCCTAATCGTTGACCACGGCCGCAGAGCAACAGACTGTCGATGGCCTTCTGCCCGGTAACGAACGGCCGCTCAATCCGCTCGCGTTCGAGCGGTGATGGCGGAGCGAAACGAACCAATCGCCGCTCACCGGGACGAATCGGACCTTTGCCATCTAGTGGCCGGCCCAAGCCGTCTAAGACTCGTCCCATCAAGCCCTGTCCGATCGGAACCGAACGCCGTTGGGGCATCCGCACGACCGGCATTCCGGATCGCAACTCTTCGGCGAACTCAAACGGAGCCAGCCGGGCGAGGCCGCGCGTGAAGCCCACCACTTCGGCCGGAACTTCACGGCCATTCGGTTCGAGGATCCGGCACTGATCGCCGATCGCCGCCGACAACGCACACGCGAGCCCATCCTCAGCAATCCGCAGCCGGCTCTGCACGCGGAAGCCGTCATGGGCATCGACCTCACGCTTCAGACGTTCGAGATTCAAGGCGATCATAAAAGCTTTGTCCGATCAGAAAGAACAACACACTAACCCGAAGCGTCAGCGAGGGCGGACGCGCCAACCGACTTTGTTCGTGGAACCAAATCTGTGTGAAGCGTTCGCCCTCGCTGATGCTTCGGGTTGGTTTAAGAAACGAGCTGCTGACGTAACTCTTCAATCTGTCGGCGCAGTTCGTAAACGATCGACATTTCGCCCGATGCCGCCTTGCAGTCGCCGCGAGCCAATGAGGCGTCGGCTTGAACGCAGACGTGATCGCCCAGGGTCGTCGCCGAGATGTGCGATTCGACATGCTGCTGCCAGACGGACAGATCGGCCGGATGCAGTTTCACGACGATCGGCTGATCGGTGCTCAATCGCTCGACGACTTCGCGCACGAGGTTCTCGATGGGGAACTGATCGCTGTGGACTCGATCCAACACGAGTTTCGCGGCGATCGCGTGAGCCAGTTCGATCGTGGTCTGCTGGAGCTCGGGCATCAGGATTTGCTGCCAATGCACCTGCATCGTCTTCGCGGCATGCTGCAACTGAGCGGCCGCTTCTTCGAGCGCCGTGACTTGATTGCGGAGACTGGCCTCGAGTTCCGCGCTGACGGCAGAAGCTGCCGTTTGGCTCGACTTCGATCCACTCGCCTCGGCCAGCGCGAAGTGAGCGACCCGGTGATGGTGCGCCTGCAACCATTCCGGCGCCGGCTTCATCGGGTCTCCGAGCACAACACGCCGAATCGGTAGTTTCAGCGCGATTGTCTTTACGGTCATCAGAGTTCCATTCCGACGTCGATTCGCGAAATCCTTTTCGCGCAGGGAGCCATCGTGATGCGACAGCGTCCCTCTTCTCGATTTCTTCGGTGCAGACGGCTGCGAGAGTCTTATGAAAATCGCTTCGACACTGACGATCAGCGCACCCGGCGAAACGAGCTTGCCCAGCTTGCTCAGTTCCGTGTCGGACACGCTGTTGCCGCAACTGGGCGCGCCCTCGTTGCCGGTGGACGATCCATCCAAGTCGCCGTCGTCGCAATCGCTTTCCTCCTTCGATGCGATGCTCGCCATGTTCGGGCTCGCGCCGAATCTGCCGCTGCCATCGGTGCCGGTTCCTGTTGTCGCTCAGGCGGCCGTTCCGAATGCCGCTCCTGAGATCGGTTCGGTTGTCGAGCCAGGAGCTGGCCCGGCCGCTTCAAATCTCGTCGCTCTGAATAATTCATTGGCTCCATCACTCAGCCTGGAAGCGGCCGCGCTTCCGAATCCAACAACCTCAGTCTTGGCGGCTCCAACAACAGACGTCACCGCGACCACTGCCTTAGCAACGCCCGTCGCAGCAGTGCCCGCCGACCAACGGCAGCCCATCCGAAAAGGCGTTGACGCCATCGAACCGCAGCAGCAGGCCGCCGCGTTAATACCGACCGTCAGTGAAACCAAAACGAGCGCTCAACCTGAGTCGTCTTCGCAGAGCGTGCTGCAAACTTCAAAGTCGCTTGCCTCGACTGAGCCGCAATCGCACGAGTCCGCTTCGCTGGTGGAGCCGGCCTCCGATTCGAAATCGCTCGGCAGGATTGAGCAGGCGACGGTTTTCGGTGCGACCGTGATCGCCTCAGAGCCTGCTGGTCCTCACGAGTTGGTCGCAGCCCCTCAGCACTTTGCGGAGCTTCGGCCACAGGTTGTCGAAGACAAAGACCATCGACATCGACGCGCCACGACCGATCGGTCACCGGCCTCGGAAGTCGTGAACTCCGTGAGTCATCCCATCGAGGTCATCGGCAACGGTGCGAAGCTCATTGATTCGAAGAGTCTGAGCGATCAACTCACGGTGGCGATGCAAACTCACGGGCAAGACTTGGCCGCCGGGAAACCGATCGAATTGCAATTGCGGCTGGATCCACCGGAACTCGGCATGGTCCGAGTCCATTTGCGAATGACCGAGAATTCCGTGTCGGTGCGGTTCATCGCCGGTGACGAAGCGGTCACTTGGATGCTGGAAAGCCAGCTCCCCGATCTGCGGCAGTCGCTGGCGGAGCGGGGACTTTCGTTCGTGCAGTGCAACGTCGGCAGCAATTCTGGGAATCAATCACAGTCGACTTTCCACCACGATCCCGATCAGCGGTTGAGTGTTCCGTCGCCGATGAAAGGTCATCGGTGGCAACAGTCTTTCGTCGTGCGGCAAGCGGTGACATCTCGTGCCGCTGGCTTGGACATCTTGGTGTGAGAGGTAATTCAAAACGTCCGTAGCTCGCCTCATAGAGGCTATCCGAGAACTGATCGGCGCGACCCCTTCTCGGATAACCTCTTAACGCGATGTCATTCGTTGTGAGTCGTCCAAAATGATGATCGGTGTTTCCCTCTTCTGTTTCTTGCTTGGAGCGGCCGTGACGTTTCTGGTCATGAGGCCGAAGCTCAACCGTTCCCAGAGCGAACTGGAAGTGGTTCCAAAAGAACTGCCTGACCAGTCGCCCAAAATAGATGAGTTCCTGCGTCAGATGATGCAGATGGCGAATCAGATGGACGGCAATGTTGAGCGTCATACCGGTCGATTGACCGAAATCAACGACGGACTGAAACAAGCCGCGAGCGAGTCACCCTCGGCCGTCATGGAAATGACCTCCCGGTTGCTGGAAGCCAACGTCCAACTGCGGTCCGAACTGAACAACGCGCGGGACCAAATCGCCACGAAGCAGCGCGATTTGGAGACCTATAGGACTCAGGCACGCGTCGATACGTTGACCGGTTTGAACAATCGCCGTTCCTTCGACACGGAATTGGCTCGTCTGTTTGCTCAGCGACATCGGCAGGGGACGACCATTTCGCTGTTGATGATCGACATCGATCACTTCAAACGCTTCAACGACAGATACGGCCATCTGGCCGGGGACTTGGTACTGCGATCGGTGGCACAAGTGCTGACCAACACTGTGCGCGACATGGATCTCGTGTGTCGCTACGGTGGAGAAGAGTTTTCCGTGATCTGTCCGGGCTCAAATCTGCAACAGGCATGTGCTGCCGGTCGCCGAATTTGCGAGGCCATTGCACAAAGCGTCGTGGTCCTGAAAGACGGCCCCATTCAAGTCACCGCGAGCATCGGCGTCGCGGAAGTGGGAACCGGCGAACTCGAAGCCGATCTGATTCAACGGGCCGATAACGCCTTGTATTCCGCGAAGGGCGCGGGGCGCAACTGCGTCTTCTTCCAACACGACCAGACTTGCATGCCTCTGATTCCAGAGAACGCCGACACCGCCGCGAAACTGGAATCGAGCGTCTCGACCGTTGCATGAATGGCTCTGCGGCAGAGTGGCGATGGGATCTGGCGAAGACCTGCCTCCGGCGACGCCCAGTCGTTCGGCCGTAATTCAAATGTCGGCGATCAAATACCGGCATCGTCATCGACGCGATGCAGTTGGTGCTTCGGCCCAAAGGGCCAGTCGTTCGTCCAGCCAGGGCCAACGGCCCTGGTATCGGTGCCCCACGAACCGCAGGCCCAACGGGCCGACCGTTCTTCTGGCCGTTCAATGAATGGTCAGAGTCTTGCACTGCAAACGTTGAAAGTCTTCTTGTCAGGAGAAGATTCTTGGAACGACGAGCACGTTGCGTCACTGTGGTAAAGGAGTTGCGTTTCAGAACTGCGATTCATCCGTGTGGGCTTCCTATCCGTGTGCTTGTGGTTTGTGTTCCGGCAACAAATCCTGGCAACGCGAGTCGCAAGCACACCGATAGGAAGCCCGCACGGATGAAAACAATTCCTCAACGAAGGCGAGTCACTCATCTCACTCCGCGGACTTGGGTCGCGGACGCAGCTCGCACTAAGCAGCCCATCGGTCAGGCAGAGGCATGTCCGTGGGGATCGAACGACCGGCCCGTTGGGCCTCAGGAAAAATCTGTGTTCCGATTCCAGGACCGTTGGCCCTGGCTGGGCGAACGGATGGCCCTTCGGGCCAAAGGCGAAAAACGTTTTGGTGCCAATGTCATTCGTGAGTAATTCAATCGTGAGACACCTCATTCGCCCGGCACATCAATCGTGATCTCCGTCCCGCAGTTTTCGCCGATGCGTGGTGATGGAGTTCGCTGAATACTGGGACTCTGCCAGAAGTCCTCAGAACCCCTACTGTGAGTACAGGTCGCGGATCGAATAAGAGTGTGTGTGCTTTTCGCGATATGCCCTTCGGCTGTTCTGCGCGAAGTGACTTCTCAAGGTTAAACCGTATGACTCCAACCGCCACGACGTCTGATGCCTCTCGCGATCAGTTCTTGAAGCTGCTGGTGGCACAGCTCCGGGCACAAGATCCTCTGGAGCCGATCAAGGACCAGGAGTTCACGGGGCAGTTGGCTCAGTTTTCGACGTTGGCGGGAATTGAAAAGCTGAATGCGAACTTCGGCGATCTGTTGTCGTTGCAGCAGATCACTCAAGGTGCTGGGCTGATCGGCAAGAATGTGACCTACAGCACGGCGGACAATGCCTCAAACACGGGAAGCGTCGAAGGCTTCTCGATCGCGGACGGTCACTTGCAACTGAAAGTGAGTGGCCAAGAGATTCCGATTGGACAAGTTTGAGGTATGACGGCAGCCGCATAGAGACGCGGCCGAAGACGACGGCTCGGTTTGGAAAACTGAGCACGGGACAACGGAGTGAGCCAGGAGACGTGACGGATCACGTGGGGCACGGACGCGAAGTATTTCGCCCCTCGCACGATTGATCTGTCACTCATGAGCAACTCTCTCACTGCCAGTTCGTCTGGTCTCCGAGTTCACCAGCAGATGCTGGATGTCGTCGGCAACAACTTGGCGAACGTCAACACCACCGGCTACAAGGCTCAGCGGATTCGTTTTTCGAATCAGTTTTCGGCGCTGTTGGAATCCAGCAGCGGCCCCACGGAAAGCGGTGGCGGTCGCAACCCCGTGGAGATCGGCCTGGGGGTGCAGGTCGCGGGGATCGACACGAAATTCTCGCAAGGGACGACCGAAGCGACGGGCAATAAGCTCGATCTGGCGATTCAAGACAACGGTTTCTTTCTCCTCCGGCACGGCAAAGATCTTTTGGCGACACGCGCCGGAGCGTTTTCGGTGGATGCGCAGAACTTCTTGGTCGATTCCTCGACCGGCGATCGAGTCCAACGCGCCGGAACTGTCGGTGAAGGATCCGCGACCGCGCCTGCGTTTCAGGTTGCCGGGAACAATGACATCTCAATCCGTCACGGCCTGACGATTCCCGGTCGAGCCACGGAGAAGGTTTCGTTTCGAGGCAACTTGGATGCTCGCGCAGACCTGCCGTTAGCCACTGTGTTGACGTCGAGCCAGCCGATTACGACGAGAGGTCAAGCGGCGACCTTGAGCACACAGTTGAATGATCTCGATCAAACCGTCAGCTCGTATACGGCGGGCGACCGGATTTTGATCCGAGGATCGCGAGTTGACGGTACGACCGTCGATACGGCCTTCGTGGCGACCGGCACGAGCGGTGACACGGTGGGTGCTCTCTTGGATGTGATCAACGCAGCGTATCTCTCTCCGACACCGGGCCTGGGCGCGACGACCAATTTAGACAGTGCCGGACGCATCGTCACGACGGCGAATCAAACGGGAACGTCGAAGTTGACGTTGTCTCTCAGCAGCGATCCCACGGATGCGGTCGCGGCTTCTGGCGTGACGAACTTCACCAATCTTCAACAAACGGTCGCAGGCCAGAATGGCGGCACGGCCACGACCACCATCGAGGTCTTCGATGGGCAGTTCGCGTCTCACAACGTCACGTTTACGTTCCAGCGGCAGTCGTTCAACACTTGGAGCCTCAAAGCTGCGCTCGACGAAGGCGCGGGGACCATCACACGTTTCGGGCAAGACAATTCCGTGGCCGGCTTACGATTCAACGAGAACGGCTCGCTCGCGGGGATCGATGGAACGGCGACGGCTCAAGTCGTGGTGTTGAAGAAAACGCTGACGGCCGGGCAATCCCCCGCGACTTTGGCGACGATGTTGGATCAGCTCGACCAACATTCGCAGGGAGCCTACGCCCCAACCGATGTGCTCACGATCGCAGGCACCGAACGGGATGGGCGATCCATTACCCCCATCAGTTTCTCTCCGGCCGGAAAAACAGTCGGTGACCTGATTGATGCCGTCAACACCGCGTTTCAAAGCGCGACGGCGTCGCTGGATGCGGCCGGCAATGTTGTGTTGGCTGCGGACACGACGGGGCAAAGTGAATTGTCTCTGCGACTGTTAGACGGACCGTCGAACGTTGGACAGACGAGTTTTGGTACAAGCATTGAGGCGGTGAGCGGGAGTAACGGAGACGAGAATATCACTTTTGAATTGGCCAACGTCGCTGGGTTCGGTGCCAAGCAGACCATTCAGCTTTCGTTCGGAGCCCAACAGGGATTCGATGGATTGACGCAATTTGGTGGTTTCAATTCCGCGGCACCGTCCGATCAAGACGGATTTGCGCAGGGCACACTGATTGATCAAGAGGTGCAGCAGAATGGCGTGATTCTCGGTCAGTTCAGCAACGGCCGAACGGAAGCACTGGCTCAAATTGCTGTGGCCACCTTCGCCAATCCCGAAGGTATGGGGCGCGTCGGCAACAACCAGTTCAAACCGAATTCCAGCTCTGGCGCGCCGGTGATCACAACGGCTCAGGCCGGCGGAGCCGGTTCGATTCAAAGCGGAGTGCTCGAAAGTTCCAACGTCGATGTGGGTGTCGAATTCACCGCGCTCATCGCAGCCCAGCGTGGCTTCCAAGTCAACGCGCGAGCTTTCAGCATCGCCAACCAACTGCTTGAGGAAACGGCGAATCTCCTGCGATAAGCCCGTTTCAATCGTGTCTGCCGAGTGATGGGATGGCCTGGATGTTGGCGAGATAGGGTCAACCGGCCGCCTCAACACAACCGATACAACCGATACCAATTCACATTGATTGGGGAGATTGTGTACGCGCTGAGTCGTTCAGCCTCGTTTGCCGTCGCGCGACGAGCTTGCCCAATTTGCCCCACGATCGGAAGTTCGCGCGATGGGTGGCTGGCAACGATTCATGCAGCAGTGGTCGCAGGTCTGGGTGCGGCTTAGCCCCAAGGGGCGAGTTGCATTCGGCGGTGCCGGTGCGGCGTTTCTCGTGCTGATCGTGTGGGTGGGCTTCTGGGCTTCGACGACGAATTACGCAGTCCTCTTCAACGGCTTGCAGCCGGAAGACACGGCGGCCATTTCGCAAAAACTCGATGCGGATCGAATCCCTTATGAGCTGGCAGGCGACGGTGCCACGATTCTGGTTCCGGTCGATCGCGTCTTGAAAACTCGCATGAGCCTTAACATTGCCGGGCTTCCACAAGGAGCCGGCAAGGGGTTTGAAATCTTCGACTCGATGTCGATGGGCACGACACCGTTCGTCCAAAATCTGTACTACGTCCGAGCCACTCAAGGTGAGTTGACGCGCACGATCATGCAGTTGGATGCGGTGGGGCTCGCACGAGTTCATATTGTGCAGTCCGATCCGTCCCCTTTCATTCGCGACGAGAAACCGGTCACCGCCAGTGTGTGGATTCGCACGAAGCCAAGTCACAAACTGACTCACGATGTGACTTCCGGCATCGTCGCATTCATGGCTGGCAGCGTGAAAGGTCTGACGCCTGAAAACGTCACGGTGATCGACTCCAAAGGGCATGTGCATACCGAGCGTCCCGATTCCCAGGGTGGATTGGTTTCCTCCAAACAACGCGAACACCAACGTGAAGTCGAGGCGGACCTGACTCGTAAGGCTCAAGAGATTTTGGATCGAGCGCTCGGACCGGGCCAAGCCGTGGTTCGCGTGACGGCGGTCATGAAGTTTCTGCATGTCGAAGAGCAGAGTAAGAAAATTGACCCCGACGGGCGCGTCGCGACGCACGAATCCACCACGTCGTCCAAAACGACGAGTCCGGCTGGTCCGCGCGGAACAGTCGGTGCCGCGGGCAATGTGCCTGGAGCTCAACCGCCGGCAGCGAACGCCAACGGCCCGCTCACCCAAAACGAGACCATCGAAAGTGAATACGAAATCTCGAGCACGAGGCGGCAGTTCGTTGAGAATCAAGAAACGATTGATCGGATCACGGTCGCGGTCATCCTGATGCCAACTTCCGATGACCCCGACGCTGATCCGGAGGAAGTCCTCGCCATCAGTTCCGCCGATGCCGAAAAGCTCGTCAAGCAGGCGGTCGGGTTTATCGAGAAGCGAGATGACATTCAGGTGAGCATCGGCAAGCCCTCGGCTCCAGGAACTGATCTTGAGGAAACTCCGGGCGTCGTGGCCGCTCAGCGCTGGCAAAACTACATCCATCTCGTGAAGGCTTCCGCGCTGGTGATCGCCGCGCTGGCTGGGTTGATCATGGTCGTGATGATGTACCGCAGCAGGCCGGCCGTTCCGTCTCAAGCCGTCAAACCCATTGATCCCGTCGCGTCACAAGAACCTTTGGATGTCGGTGCGGTGGTCAGCGTTTTGAAGTCGTGGCTCGGTGACTCTAGCCGTAACGCTCAACCGACGTAGCAAGGCACACGACCCATGACAAAGCCAACGCCAGCACTCACGAATTGGGACAAAGCGGCGATCTTGCTGCGAGCACTGTCGCCGGAACCCAATCAAAACCAAGACGTGCTGAATCAGCTTGATCCCGCTCAGGCCGCGAAGTTGCGAGCCGTCATGGCCGAAGTCGCCAAACGCTCGGACTTGGCCACGATCACGCAGGACGTGCTACGCGAATTCCAAGACCTGCGCCGCCACAATGGAACACAGGCGGCCGGTCCGTCCGAGGCTCCGCACTTCGCGGCGAATTGGGTCGCTCGACAGTACGGCGAATCGGCCGCGCCGGCTCAGGCCAGCGACGATTCACCATCCGCGAACAGCGAGGCGAATGAGCCCGATGCCGCAACAAAACTTGCGAAGGTGGCCGCTCCGGTGTTGGCTCGCGTCTTGCAGCAAGAATCGCCACGAGTCCTGGTGCTGGTCCTGCAATCGCTGTCAGCGGATCAAGCCGCGGCCGTACTGAAGCTGATTCCGCCCGATGTTCGCGGGAGTTCGATCGCGATGATGGCCGGCGGAATCCAAATCGCAGAATCCATCCGCGACCGAGTCTTACAAACGATTCTCATGCAATGCGACACCTCCGGCCCCGCACTTGAGACAACGTCGGACGAAGACGTGCAAGTCAAACTCCTGGTCGGCATTCTGCAAGGGGTCGATCGCGAAGAACGCCTGCGGCTGATGACTCTGCTGACCGAACAGAACGAAGTGGTCGCCGCGAAAATCGACGACTGCCTCTACGACTACACCGACCTGCTTCGCATCGGCGATCGGTCGCTGCAAAAGATCCTCACGCAGACCGACCAGAAGACGCTGGCCATGGCGCTCAAGACCGCGCCGGCGGAGATTCGCGACAAAGTCATGAAGAACATGTCCGAACGGGTGCGCGCCGCGCTCGCCGAGGAAATGGAATTCCTCAGCGAAGTCCCGAACGCCAAAGCCGAAGCCGCTCGCAAAGAGATCACGGCCATCATTCGCACGCAGGACAAAGAAGGTGCGCTGGTCTGGCTGGAATCCTGACGCCCAGAGTCAGAGGGGGTCACTGCAAGAAATCGGACAAGTTCAACGAGTTGATTTGTTGGATCAGTGACAGGCCGATCTTGTAGAGATTCTGGTTCTGCGTCAGCGAGGTGATCGCGGCGGCCACATCGACGGATTCCAGTTCGACGTTCTGCTTTTGCAGCGACAACTGCACGTCGGTAATTCGGTCGCGCCATTGCGTCAGCAGTTCCGCTTGCACGCCTTGGGTTCCCAGCGTGTCGAGCGCACTCGTCGTCGCGCGGTCGAGTTCATCAATGTGTTTGGTCAGCGCGGCGTTGCGATCTGTTGACGACAAGCCGCGTGTGTTGCGGATGTCGTCGCGCAGGTTCATCAGGACTTGGAAAGCGTCTTTCGGATCCGAACTGTTGCCGGTCTGCGGGAGTTCAAACACGTGTCCCGGAATCAGCGTGTTGAGCGTCTGGCCCGGCCCGATGAGAACCTGCGAACTGGCGTCGCTCCCTTGATAGTTGATCTGAGTCGGCCGCCCCGCGCTATCGGTGGCCGCGACGACAAATGGGGTCGTTTCGGTGGCCGTGCCGGCGAACAGCGAACGACCGTCCGACAATTTGCGGTTGCCGATTTGCAGCAAGGTGCTGAGCGCCCCATCGATCTCCTGCGCGAGCGCCTGATCGGAGGCCGGATCGGACGCGGCACTGTTCGCCGCTTGCAGTGCGATGTCTTTGGCATGAGTCAGCACATTCTTCACATCCGTAATCGCCGCCGTGGACGCATCGAGCGCGACGGACGCATCGCGGATCGTCGCCAAGTGCGTCGTCAGTCGAGCATCGTCCTGACGGTTCTTCAGCACGCGCACGGTCTCGGCTGGCCCGTCCGACGGGCGTTGCAATCGGAGACCCGACGCGAGCTGATCCTGCAACTTGGCCATACCAGCCAGGGTCTTCTGTGTATTGCGGAGCAGTCCTTGAAACTGCATCTCGGTAGTGACTCGCATCGCGTCTCAACCAAACTAACTCGAAGCGTCAGCGAGGGCGAACGCTTCAAGCGACGATGATGGTGGAACTCCTGTGAAGCGTTCGCCCTCGCTGACGCGGCGGGTGTGTGATTTATCGGATCGACAGCAAGTCGTCGTAGGTCGTGTTGAGCACGTTGATGTACCTCGACGCGATTTGAAACATGCGTTGGAATTTCAGCAGGTTGACCATTTCTTCGTTGGTGTCGACGCCGGAGAGGCTCTGACGCTGTTGTTCAAGTCGGTCGAGCAAAAGCTGATTGGTGTCGAATTGCTCGGTCAGTCCCTGCACGTCGGCCCCGACGTCGGCGATGGTTTGCAGGAAGTCGCCTGACAGCGTCGTGCCGTTCGGCATGAGCGGCGCATCGCGCAGCGCGACCAGGCGTTGCAAGTTCCCACTGTCGCCGGGTTGTCCGCTGCTGGATGTCGCCAAGCGATCGGCATTGCTGAGCAGATCGCTGCTGACCTTCAGCGTCGCCGCGTCGCCGCCGGTGAAAAACGAGTTCAGTCCCAGCGCACCCAACAGTCCGGCCGAGTCTGATGACGTCGTGCCGTCCCCTCGAAAATCAAACTTGAATCCCGGTGCGGACATCAGCGAGAGCGTTCCGGATTGCGAGTTCACGAAGGCCGTCAGATTCGGGATTGTTCCGAACGCATTGCCGATGTCGTTCAAGCTTTGTTGAGTCGGATCAACGTTGATCGTGGTCAGCGTGCGTTCGCCGGTAGCGGTGTTGGTGACTGCGACGATGACGGTGCCAGCGGTCGGTGGTGATGGAAGCCCCGCGGAAGTCAACGTTTGAGTGACATCGCGGACTGCCTGCTGACTGGTCAAAGTCGTGAATGCTCCGGCGACGCCGACACCCGTTGTTTGCACGGAGTTGAACGCTTTCGCAACCGCGCGAGCCAAATCGTCGATCCGCGCGATGTATCGCGGCATCGTCTCGCTGCGGGCGATGAGATATCCCCCCAGTTGTCCCCCCGCGACTGGCAAATCGGTGCTTGTGCCAGCCGCTCGAATTCCGACTTCTCCGTCGGCATTGCGAGCCACTTCGAGTGACAACGCTCGGCCGCCGACGACTAATGCCGCGCCGCCAGACATCAGCGTGAGTTGGCCTTGATTGCCGCTCAGAACTTCGACGCCAATCTTTTGGCTCAATTGCTGAACTGCTTGCGACCGCTGGTCCATTAAGTCATTGGGTGCTGATCCCAAAGTGCTCTGTCGAGCGATCTCCGCATTGAGCTGCGCGATCTGCCTGGTCAGCGGATTGATCTCCGTGACGAGCGCGCCGATCGACTGATCGAGATCGTCTCGCAGGTGCAGTAAGTCGGTCGCCGACGAATTGAATTCGCGAGCCACTTGATCGGCCGATGCGACCGTCAGCTTCCGCTCCGCGCTGCTATTCAACTGCGAGGACAATCCTTCGAGCCGATTGAACAAGGTTTCGAGCCGGGCTCCCGGCGACGCCTTTTCGTTGGACAGCCGGCTTTCCAACTGCGTCGCGACGGAGAGTTGCGATTCCGACGTCCCCGTCGCGGCCGTTTGGCGGATCTGAGTTTCCTCAATGTGCTCGTTGATCAATCGCTGAATGCCGGCCACCTCGACCCCTCGGCCAATCGACAGGTTGTCCAGCCGTTGTGGCGCCACGCTGCTGAGCTGCACGACCTGGCGGTGATAGCCCGGCGTGTTCGCGTTCGCGATGTTATTGCCAATCACGTCCATCGCGCGTTGGCTGGTCGTTAATGCTGAGACGCCGATCCCAAATTGCATGATGGCTCAACCTCCCCACTGCAAGACGGGACCGACGTGAGCCGACTCACTCTGACCGGTTGCGTTGTAACTGGTGAAGTGCGGTCCGCCTCCCGTGATCTGGCCGACGATCCGCTCGGTCAGATCGAGCGTTTGCTGAATCATCGCCGCGTTCTGCCGATTCAATCGCAACAGCTCTTCCGACATTTCTTGCAGCCGCTGCCGGCACCGCAACAGCTCGCCGCGCGATTCGCTCGAAACGTAACCGTCGAGCCGCGACAACGTCACCTCGTCCGGAGCGATGTTGAGCCGCGAGCCCATCTCCCGGCGAAGAATCGCACGCTTGTCACGCATCACCTCGCCCATGTGAAAACTGTCCGCTTCGGCTTCCAACGCCTGTGTCAGCCGTTCGCCATCACGATTCATCAACGCCTGCCGAATCTCACGCACGGCCACGAGCAAGACAGACAGCGTCTGCTCTTCCTCGCGCAGGTGCGAAATGATGCGAGTGTCTTGTTTCACGGAATTTGTCATCGGTGCGTTGTCCATTGGTCATTCCCTGCCATTCATCATCGCTGTCAACGCAGCCGTCATCGCTCTGCGTGACGTGCTGTATGCCTCACCGACAACGGTTTGTCGATTCGGCTCATCTCGCGGAGCAGTGAAGGCGACGTTCGATTCATCGACCGGAGTCGTGACGGCGACGTTTCCGGTCGGCCGGCGCACGGAGAGTTGTTCGTGGTGCAGCGTCTCTCGCAGCATTTTGGCTAAGCCGAAACCACGACCTTCAGCCATCTGGCGGCCGACGAATTGATCGAACATTCCGCCGTAAACGTCGCCAGAGTTGCTGCCGAACATCGTCTCTGGATCGAGCGTCTTGCGCATTTCCTTCAACATTTGCGAGGCAAACAAGCTCTCGAAGTCTCGAGCGACTTGATCGATCTTTTCGTTGCCGACCGGCATGGAACCAGTCGCGGAGCTCGCGGCTTTGCCGAATGCGAAAGACTCGATCGGTGCGGAGGTGATGGCTTGAATCATGACCGTTTCCAAACTTCCTCAGCGTCGTCGCTGAATTCGCCAGAATTCAGCCCCTGTCACAACTTTCTGAACTCTGGCGAGTTCAGCTACGGCCGCATTGGGAGCGACGGTCACTTAATGACCAACTCGGCATGCAACGCGCCGGAGTCTCTCAAGCCTTCAAAGATGGCGATCAAGTCTTGTGGCGTGGCTCCCAATGCGTTCAACACGCGAGCCAGTTCGGCCACGGTGTAGGTTCGGTTGGCTGGCGATTGCGACGACAATCGGTCATCCGGAGCGGGGGGAACTGGGAGTCCGCCAAAGCGTTCTTCCCCTTCTTTCGGAGGTGGCAGAAGCGATGGGGGATTCGGCACCGGCAACGCCGAAGCATTCGTCGAAGGACGCAAACCAGGAGACATGTTGGGATTGATCACCAAATTGCGGTGCGTGATCCCGATCCCAGAGACACGCACGTTGTGTCCGACAACGACGGTGCCGGTTCGCTCGTTGATGATCACTTTCGCGGTCGTGTCGGGATCGACCATCAGCAGACCGACTTCACTGACAAACTCGGTGACTCGGCGTGTGAACGACGCCGGAATGCGAATCTGAACGACCCCTTTATCGACGGTCTTCGTGGACGCTGGAAATCGCTCGTTGATGGCTTGAGTGATCTTGGAACTCGTCGAATAGTCGGGATCTTGCAGCAGCAGTCGCACGAATCCGTTCTGATTGATTTCGCTCAGGACTTCGCGTTCGACAAACGCGCCTCCCTGAATGCGGCCAACACTCGGATGGTTCGCCTGCCCGTTGTTCGCGCCGCGAGCATTCGCCCCGCCAATCGAAACGGAACCGGACGCCAGCGCATAAACTTCACGGTCGACACCTTGAAGCGGAGTGAGGATCAGCCGCCCTCCGGACAAACTGGTGGCGTCATCGGCGATCGACACGACGACATCCAACTTGCTCCCTTTGCGAGCAACATCCGGCAGTTCGGCATCCACCCAGACCATCGAGATGTTCTGCGACTTGTAGACGTTGTCCAGCAGGTTCTGCCGAGCGATCGTCGAAGAGATCTCCATCTTGCGGAGCATGTCGGTCGCCACCTGTTGCGTCGACAACGATCGGGCTCCCGTGTTGTTCAAACCCACGACCAGGCCCACGCCGAACAAATGATTGCCGCGCGAGCCATCCACCGTCGTGATGTCCTTGATACGCACCTCCGCGCGGCTCGCTTCGCTCCCTGCGATTACGATCAACGCAGCGACGAAAAGCCGCCCGATACAAGCCATGATCAGCTCCTTCTTGACCGTGTTACCACGGCCAGACTTTGTTTCCAATTCGCCCAAACCATCCTTGGTTGGTGAACTTCGAATCGACGCCGGTTCCTTCATACGAGACGCTGAAGTTGGCGATCGATCGAGACTCGATGCTGTTCTTCAAATCCACATCGTTGGCGCGGACGACTCCGGAGATCCGCAACAGCCGCGTTTCGTTTGAGACGACTCGTTTGCGAAACCCCTCGACCACCAAGTTTCCGTTCGGCAGCACGTCCACGACCGTGACCGTCATCTGATCGAGAAACTTCCGATCGTTTTCATACTCGGCACTGCCATTGAAGGCGCGGTCGGACGATTGATTCGAGGACAACTCCGCCGCCGCCGAACGCGAGGCTCCATTCGACGAAGTCTTGCCCGCGAAGTTGAACTTGCCGGACTCCGAATTGTTCTTGTCGAGCTTGCGAGCTTCGTTCGTCGAAGCTCCGGTCACTTCACGCACGACGACGGTCAGCAAGTCGCCAACTCGCCGAGCGCGATTGTCCATAAACAAATAACCGGAGCGCTGGTCGCGCCGTTCCCAAATCGAATCGGCCTGGCCGCTCTTCGCGAGAAACAACGAGGCCACGCTGCTGAGCGCCAACAACACAAATCTTCCAACGCGACGATTCATCGCGAGTCTCCTTTCAAGAGATTCAATCCAAGACTTCCACTTCCGTCGCGCTCAGCACGCGGCCGTGGATCGTGGCATTCGAATCGACATTTTTGACTTTGATGATCTCGCCCGCGCGACCGTCCTGCTGTGCCTCGCCGGTGACGACGACCAACAGCGATCCACTGCGAGCCGAAACTTTCACTCGACTGCGATTCTTGATCAGCACCGGTTGGGGACCACTTTTTTCGGGTTCGATATCCACCGTGCGAACCAACTGCGCGGCGGGCATCACTCGCTTCGCCTTCTGTCCCGCCAGTTGATCCGCCGACGTGCAATATCCGGTTAGCGTTGTCACATCCTGCCGGAGCAATTCGAGATCGCTCGCCTTGAACACATGCCCGCGAGCCACCGGCCTCACCGGCACAACGATCTCCTCGAAGTGCCGCACATCGAATTGCACCGGCACGTCCAACGCACGTTCTCCCGGAACATTGATCGTGACGCGCATGGCGACTCGTCCGAGCGGCGTACCGGGATTTCGCAGCTCCGCCGAGCAGGTCGTTTCCTCGGGCAGCAGTCGCTCGCGCAACTCACGCGACAACGGCTGAGCCAACTGGATGACGACGTTCTCCTCCGGCCAAGGCAACTGCTTCGTCAAACATCTCTGAGCCGCATCGATGACCAGTCGCTCGACGTCGATGGCCTCCGAATCGCGATCCATGTCCGATTTGGTGATCGAGTACGAAGCGAGCAACACCGAATTCCGCGGCATGAAGTCACTGGCGTCCGGGGATTCGGAATCATTGATCACTTTGCCCGTCGCGGTCCGCCCGGAAGCACTGCGAATCATCACCATCTGTGGATCAATGCCCGCGACTCGCAGCCGAAATTCAACTTGTCTCGGAGTAATGACCGGCTGCTTGCCGGCCAGCGGCGCGTCATCCAGATCGAGCAACGCAATTCGGCACCGCAGCGACTCCACGCCACCTCGGATGTCGGCGACGTCCGCAACCCGAATGATCAAGGAATCGAGTCGCCCCACAGGATGCAATGTGATGACGACACGCTCGAAGGAATCAAGGTCCGAGTCTGGCGGATCGGCAGCACAAACGCCGGCTTGGCCAGCGAGCACCGCGATCACCAACAACACAAGCAACCGTTCGGCCAGTCGGCCCGGTCGATCATTCGCAGCATGAGTCGTCATAGTGTTACCTCACCATTCCGTTGGTGGCCTGCAGCATCTGATCGCTGGTGAGAACCGCTCGCTGACTCGCTTCGAACGCGCGTTGCGCCGTGATCAGCCGAATCATCTCGGTGACGACTTGCACGTTGGAACGTTCGAGAAATCCTTGTTGCAGCGTCCCAAGCCCATTGTCGCCCGGAGTGCCCGGCTGCGCCGTTCCCGATGCGTTCGTCTCGCTGAAGAGGTTGCGTCCTTCGGCACGCAGCCCCCCTTGGTTCGGGAACTGTGCCGTCGCAATGTTGCCGACATTCGTCGCCGCGGATGTTCCGGGCGTCGTCACGGAAACTGTGCCGTCGGTACCAATCGTGATCGACAACGCCCCCGGCGGAATCGTCACCGGCGGTTGCAGCGGAAATCCGTCCGCCGTCACCAACTGCCCGGTCGAGTTCAATCGAAACGAACCGTCGCGTGTGTAGCGCGTGTCACCGTTGGGCATCAGAACTTGAAAGAACCCCGGTCCATCGATCGACGTGTCGAGCGAATTGCTGGTGTTCTCCAGCGTCCCTTCGGAAAAGATCTTCGTGATCCCCGATGTGCGAACGCCGCTGCCGATTTGAATGCCCGTGGGAACTTCAAACCCGTTGGCTCCCTGAGTGCCTGGATTGCGCACCGTTTGATACAGCAAGTCTTGGAACTCGACCTGGCTCCGCTTGAATCCGGTGGTGTCGACGTTGGCTAAGTTGTTGGCCGTGGTATCGACGACGGTTTGCTGAGCCAGCATTCCCGAAGCCGCCGTAAACAGCGCTTTGATCATGATCGTTATCTCCCTGTCGGCCGCGTTGTGAGACCAATGGCATCCCCAATCGACCGCAGCGCACGCTGTGTCGCTTCGAACTGTCGCAGTCCGATCGTCATCTGCATCATCTCGTGGACCGCGGTGGTGTTGGACATTTCCCGCGCGCCCGGCCGCAGATCCGGCTGATCGACCGTCGTCGGCTCGACCCCTTGCGGAGCCGCGAAGCCGGTGCTGCTGACTCGCTGCAACTTCGCCAGATCGGCGAACTCCACGACACGAAGCTGATCGACCTTCAGCCCATCGGCCACCACAGACCCGTCATTGACGACCTCGACCGACTTGGCACCGGCTGGCAATGTGATCGGCCCCGCCAACCCCTGCACGGCGAGTCCCTCGGGAGTCACGAGCTGGTTTTCGCTATTGAGCTGAAAAACTCCGCACCGCGAATACATCGGGCCGTTCGGACTATCGACCACGAACAGGCCAGAACCGCTGATCGCGACATCCAGCGGATTCCCAGTCTGCTCAAACCCACCCGGAGTTTGATCCGCATGCACGCTGACGCTCGGAGCGACAAAGTCCTCGGCACGACCAGTGGCTTCAAACCGCACCACTTCACGCCGATAGCCCGGCTTACCAGCGTGCGCAAGATTCAGCGCAGCGACGTCCTGCTGATGAGACGTCGCCAACATACCGCCGGCAGCACTATACAACCCTCGAATCACGGCCCGTCCTTGCGCCGGTGGAGTTGATCAACGCCGAGTCATCCACACGTAGTGAGAAGACGCAGCATCCTTCTGCATCGACTCCCGGTGACGAAACCATGATCGTCATTTCACTGGCCAACCAATCTTGCCTCCCTCGCCGGTTTTGTGCGGCTTCTGCAAACGCCGAAGCATTGCGAACTGATCCGTATAAGAACCTAAACCGGACAGTTGAACGATTCGGTTTCAACTTTTTGTTGAGCCGCACGCATTTTGGAGGACGGACAATCCTGTCCGTCGTGAGGTCTTGAGGACGGACAGGATTGTCCGTGCTCCATTTGGCTGCGGTTCAGCCGCGTCGTTTAACCGCTCGGCGTCCAGATTCGCGGGGGTGATTCGGACACGCCAGCGCGAGCGACTCGGCGAGCTTTGAGTCGGACATACGGCGGCACGAATCGGCCGCGATGCCCGAAGTGTCCGGGGGCCGCTTTGTGATCGGCTCGGAACGGCTCGCGAAGGTCTTCGAGCACGAATCCGCTGCGGCACAGCTCGCCGATCAGATCATCCCAGCGATGCAAGAACTCGACCGCACCGCGTTCGCGGTACGAATCGTCCGCAACATTCGGCAGTGGTCCGTCGCGATAGTATTCGACGCCGATCACATAGCGGTCCTCTTCGTCGCGATGCGAAATCTGCAAGCTGGTCGGCTGCTTGTGCTGACTGATGTAGAGCCCACCGTCACGCAGTACGCGAGCAATCTCACGATACGTCTTGGAAAGATTTTGCACATAGCAAGTGCTGACCGGCTGATGCACGATGTCGAAGCTGGCGTCCTCCAACATCACCATGTCGTCCATCGAACCCTCGATCGTCCGCACGAGAAGTCCACGCTTGGTCGCTTCCTGCTGATCCAACCACAGCATCTCCGGGCTGAGATCCACGACCGTGACGTTCGCTCCCGCGACCGCGTACAGAATCGTCTGCCACCCACCCGCGCCGGCCAAGCAGAGCACGTTCAACCCGACCACGCTCGGCGGCAGCCAGCCGCGACTGTCGAGCGTCGCAAGCGGCGTTCGACATTCTTCATCCGTCGCGACATGCGCGAACGGACTCCCCTTCGCGAGACGGTTCCAGGCTAATCGGTTTTGTGGAAGATGAGACATTGGTTGTGATTGTCGGTAAACAAAGTGCGGTATGGCAGTGCGTACTTGGATTTGGCAAACTGGAATTCGTCACGATGGGAGGTGTCATCATGAGACGGGTTATGTACGTCGAATTCAAAGGACAGGGCCTCGCTGGTTCTGGTCGGATCGGCTGGGTCGAGCTGACGAAATCCGGTTGTTCATTTCGCTATCAAGGCAAGGAGCTTCTGAAAACGAAGTCAGGCTACAAATACAATTGCATCGACGTTGACACCGGAGACCACTACTGGGTTTCGGGGCCAAAGAAGCGTGGTGGCGATCGGCTCTATGGCGGTATCGTGGAAATCGACGAAGACGCGAGGGAAGAATACTGGCTGCGAATTCGCAACCTGCCAGAGAACGTGCATCTCTCTGAATATCGTGGCTGAACTCGGTGCTGATTCAATCGACTTCCGCCTGCACGTCGTTCCAGCTTCGCCAGCCGGCCTTTTTGCGATTCCCGCCCGCTTGCTTAAGTTCGGTGAGCGACTCTTTCAGAACGTCACGATCCTCAATGTCCTCAAGCCATTCGATCATGGCCTCCCAGGAGTCAGCATCGACAACGGCAAATCGCTTGCCTTTCGTTGTGACGTATTGCACGGATTGAATTGCTTCAAGGCCGCTCATGATTGGAGATTTCAAATTTGAGATTCACGAACAAGAAAGGGATCGTTGCGCTCACGATAACAGTGCCGCCGTGAAGGTGACGAGGTCGTTCTTGCCTTGAGCCACACGCTGCAACACGTCCATGCGGCCGGCGTCGCGGCAGAGTTCGGAGAACGAGAACGAACTGCTGTCTTCGAGATTCAACAGGTATTGCTCGGCCAATTGCACGGCGTCGTCCCAACGGCCGATGCGCGAGGCCAAGTCCACCAGCACGTAGGCGATGAGCTGCTTGTCCCGTTCATCCGGCTCGGCGTCGAGCTTCTCGCGGAAGTACGCGATGGATTCATCGACCTTCTCACCGGCGAGCGCCATGAAGTAGTGCCGATGAGCCGGATAGCACTCGTTGAACGGCGGGTCGCCGGGGTATTGGAACTGCGGATCGAGATGACTGCCGTACTCGGTCAGTTCGATGGCCAGCTTCAGTTCGGGGCAGTCCTTGTCGAGGAACCGCGCGAACCGCACAACCGCGTTCAAGTGCGACACGTCGATGTGATAGTTCCCCTCTTGGAACAACCAATCGCGGCCGGCAATCGCTTCGCGCAGCGAGTCGCTCGGCGGCGCGAGCGCCATCCGCCGCTGCACGTCGGCCTGCACCGAATCGGTGATGTCGGTGTAAAGGTGCTTGACCAGAATCGCCGCGCAGCGTTTGCGATCGTCGGCCGGCAGCCGAACCATCTGCTGCTCCAGCGACGTGATCGTGCTGCACGTCCCGTGAGTCTTCAGCATCCATTCGATCCCCTTGGCCGGATTCGCTCCGTCAAACAGCGCGACCTGAATCAATTCTTCGGTCTCGTCGCCAGGTTCGCGCCGAGAGGGCATCGCCGCCAGTGCCTTCGCAACCGGCTCCGGCTCACGAATCGTTCGGAAATAGAGCCACGCATTCGCAATCTGCCCGGCGTCGAGGAATAACTGCCCGGCCGCACGAGCCGCCTCGACGTACGTCTTCTCAAACTCCGCCCGCTTTTCCGTCGGCACATCGTCGAGAGACGTCGGTCGGAACAGCGGCAAGCCCAGCTCCTGCTTCTTGCGCATCAGGGTGGCGTCAAACATCCGGTGAAAGTCCTTGCTCGCCTTGAGCGATTCGAGCAGCTTGTCGAACACGGCGGTCGCGCCAGAAGGTTTTGTTTCGGAGAGTTGGTTGAATGCGTCGGTCATGGTGGGCGTTTCCGGTGGGAGTTGGTCAGGGGATATAAACGATTCGATCTTGCCATTCAAATTCTTCGGAGGTATCTGCGGCGAAGACAAGAAACTCGACAACCTCTTTCAGATTCTGGTGTTCGCGGATGACGAGAATTCCCGGGGCGTGATTTCTAGCCAGCAAGTGCTCGGCCAAGTGTTTCGGCATCGTGCCTTTGTCGAAAGTCACAACGATCCGATTGGCGGCTTCCGACCAAGCCAACAAATCGGGATCGAGAGTTCCGAGCGGCGGCGCATCGACATCGCCAACTCGTACAACTTCGATCGGGTTAGAACTCGTGGCATTGTGGCGCCCAATTGCTCGCCATAATGGGCCGCGAAGGTGCTCGTC
The DNA here is from genome assembly GCA_945905295.1 of Planctomyces sp. SH-PL62. Lineage (GTDB taxonomy): Bacteria > Planctomycetota > Planctomycetia > Planctomycetales > Planctomycetaceae > SXKJ01. The sequence continues at coordinate 34,449 of CAMDPX010000053.1, forward strand.
GAGCAGATACGCCAAAGCCATGACTATCGCACCATCGCGGTTTGCTGAAGCTGCTGAAAACGGCGACGTAGTTCGGCCAAGTCCGGTGATGCAGGCGGGATCGTTCCTTCCGGAGTCGCGGTGCCGGCGACGTAACCGTCAACCTCGGCTTGGTTCTCCAAATAAAACGCGATGACTTTGTGAATCAACGCGAGCGGCAGACTCGGAAATTGATCCAACAACATCTCCGGTGAGAACCCCTGATTGTAGTAGTCAACGACATGTTCCAAGCCGATGCGGTGTCCCGTTAGACGGATCGCTTCAGGCGATGGATGGAAAAGAAAATCGGGAAGTTGCATGGCAAGACTCCTGATGGAGGGGAACCTGGCACTCACCATATCGCCGCTCTGACGCAGGCGAAACAACGAAATGCTTCTTAGTACCTCGCCAGGTCACCCGCCTGTTGCTTGAGATTCAGCTTGGTCACGATGTCTTGAGCGCCGACGACCATCATCCGCAGCTCGCTGCCGATGGCGATGAACTGCCAGCCTTCGGCGATGCGCCTCTGGACGTCGTCGGTCGATTGCACATGCAGGCCGACGGGCGTGCCGGTCTTCTTGCCCGCAGCGAGGACTCGTTGCAGCATCGCTTCGAGTTCGGCGGCCGTCGGATCGACACCATCGGGGCCGCGCATCTGAGCTTGCAGGTCATTCGGGCCAACAAAGATCGCATCGACTCCCGGCAGGCTGTAAATCGCTTCGGCGTTGGCGACTCCTTCGGGAGATTCCGTTTGCAGGATGACCAGAATCTCGTCGTTGGCGTGCTTGTAGTAATCACCAGGAGTCGCATCAAAGTTGAGCGCGTGCAACGCACCTCCCACCGAGCGATTCCCGGTCGGCGGATACTTCGCCGCCGCGATTGCGGCTTTGGCTTCGGCAACGGTGTTGACCATCGGCACGACGATCCCCATCGCACCGCCGTCGAGCACTCGCTTGATGTGGTCATGATCGCCACGCGGAACTCGCGCGATCGGCACGCATCCGGCTTCCGCAATGGCCGCGAAGCAAATCGACGCATCGGACCAGTCGATCGGCGAGTGCTCCAGATCGACCGTCAGCCACGGAAAGCCCGAGCGAGCCATAAACCGCGTCGCGAACACATTTCCCAACGACAACCAAGTGCCGACCTGCGGCTTGCCCGCCTTGAGAGCGGCTTTGACCGGATTTTTCTTCATGGTGCTTTCTCGTAGAGCAGGCGGCTCGCCTGCTTGGGTGACTGGCGTTCGATTTCAATGGGAGCAGGCGAGCCGCCTACTCCACGGAGTCGCGTGATTCTCCGCCTTGAGCTTGCCGCGTCAACCGAGTCCAACTCTAAAGAGTGAGTTGAATCTCGTCCGGCTCCTACATAGATTGCCGCCCCTTCGGCTCGGCCGAGGACAGGTAGCTCAGTTGGTAGAGCACAGGACTGAAAATCCTGGTGTCGGCGGTTCGATCCCGCCCCTGTCCACTTT
>CAMDPX010000054.1 GCA_945905295.1 Planctomyces sp. SH-PL62
GTGGCGAACTCACCGGGGGGCTGACGCCACCCCGCTCGCGCTCGCCTATTTCATTTTTGCTGACGCCGGTTCGACGCGTGATTCGCCTTTGGATTGCTCAGCACTGGCCGGGACCGCACCTTCTTTCGGCGCGGCTTTCGCGGCGGCTCCGTCTTGAGCGGCTTGGCGGAGCACGGCCATGACTTCTTCGAGCGAGACTTCACCTCGACCGGTTTGCCGTTGCAGTTCGCGGCGGCGGCTGGCGATGTTGGCGTTTAACGCGAGCTTCATCAATTGGGCGCGTCGGAGTTCCAGCACGCCCTCCATCTTGCCGGCCACTTGCTCGATCCAATTGGGCTGTTGCACCATCGCGACGTTCATCATCGCGACCCACAGGCTGACTTCGCGAAAGTTGCGGTCGGCCATCGCGTGACTGACGGGCGAGATCAGTTTGGCCGTGATATCCACCGGCTGCGACGGAAACGAGACGAACATGTCCAGCGTGTGAGTCACGGTCGTTTGACCGTCTTCCGTCTTTTGAAACGTCGGCTGCAAGTGCAGCAGCGCTCGCGCCTTGATCGGCTTGAACAGCAGCGGACTTTTGAACGAGCCTTCGCAGACGACGATCTGCCGCTCGGCGGACGCATGCAAAACTTCCAACGTCCCGGTCGAACCGTCGTGCGAGTCTGCCTCGAAGCCGGTTGGACTGGTCTGCCACAATTCGAACGTCGAGATGTCCATCACGCGCCAAATGCTGACGGCGACGTCGGGATGAGTCAGAAAGAAGTTGTAGACATCCGGCTCGGAGACAAACTTCAGCGTCGGCATGCGCCGAAACAAACTGACGTTCTTGATGATCTCGTCCGCTTTGGGACGGACATCGGCCGCGATCTTGTCGAGCGGCAGATCGGCCAGCGCCTTCTTCCGAGTCGCCGCCACCGAACTGCCGGGCGATGTGACCTCGACTTCGATTTGAGGCTTGGCGTCTTCGGCGGGGCAGGGCATTGCGCCGAGCAACCATAACGCGCCGAGAGCGACGATTCCCCCGACCCAATTTCGTCGCGGCATGTCTTAAACCTTCCTTGGCCAACTTGCCTGGATTACCTCGGCGAGCGTCACCGGCAGCGCATTCGCAACCGACGGTGTTCCAACTCATTCAATCGGCAAGCTCTTCCCAGCATCCGCATGGAATCTCGGCGGCAGAATCTGCGCCTGATGGATTTAGATGCGGACAAAGTAGGCGAGTCACTCCGAGGTTGTGAACTTTTTGGTAGCTGAAGTCGCCAGACTTCAGAATTCGCCGAGAAAACTGAACTCTGGCGAGTTTAGCTACCAATTCTTTCACAGCCTCTCCGTGACTCGTCTACTTTACGGCTTCGCCGGCTGGCCACCGGTCAGCACTTCGCGCAGAGCGTCGCGCAATTGATCCGCCAGCTTCGGGCCGCCACCGACGAACAGCCGAGCGACTTTGCCCTCGCGGTCGATGATGACCGTTTGCGGAATTGCGGTCGCCTGATACTTGGCGGCGGCCACGCCGTCGATGTCCATCGCGACGGTCAATTGCAGCTTGTGGCGTTCCAACATCGCGGTGATCGCTTTGGCCGGCTCTTCCAAATTGACGGCGATTAATTGCACGCCTTCGCCTTCGAACTCATGAACCACTTTGTCGACCAGCGGCATCGATTGCAGACACGGCCCGCACCACGTCGCCCAGAAGTCGAGGACGATGACCTTGCCCTTCTGGTCGGCCAGATGAAACTTCTTGCCGCCGCTTCCCAGCAATTCAAGATTGAAGTCCGGTGCCGCTTTTCCAACCAGCGGCGATTCGATCCCCGGCGCGCGGCCGTCGGGGTTCGAGCCATCCACATCCATCGCGATTTTGGGTTCGACCGCACGATGCAGTCTCCAACGATGATAGGCCAAGTCCGCCGCCGACTTTTCGATCTCGGAACCAATCAGCAGTTGATCGACTTGTTCGACTTCTGTTTTGCAGTTTCCCAGCACGTCGCTCTTCCCAGACAGAGCCTTGTCGGCGAATTGCTCGGGGGAGAACGTCAGCCGGATGCCGTCACTGCGCAACGCCTGCACGCGAGTCGGCCCCACGTTCTTGCCTTTATCTTCGGCGAGCGAGGCGGCGTCAGCCCCCCGGTTCTTCGGTGTCGAGTTCGTCGCATCATTCGGCGAATTCACCGGGGGGCTGACGCCGCCCCGCTCGCCAGAAGAAGCGGCATCGGTCAGTTCATCCGGATGGAACCAAATGATCTGCGAGATGCGATCGCGCGGAATCTTTTTCGTCTCGATGCGGACTTCAAGACGCAGTTCCAGATCATCCATGTCGATGATTCGACCGCGCAGGAAGTCGCCGCTCTTCGAGCGGATCAACTGCGTCGGCGGCGAGTCGCGTTGCATTCGCGGCAGCGTCAGCAGACGCTCGCGCTTCGTCTTGTTGAGCTTCGGCGGACCATCGACGACGGATAATTCGACCGCTTTGACCTTGTCATGCGGGACGAACGTCGCGTCCGACAGATTTGTTTTGAAGTGGATGCCCTCCTCGGTGATCTTGGTCACTTCGCAGGGGACCGTGTCTCCGCTGCGGAGGTGCATCGTGCGTCTGCCGATCGCGGCTGGTGCGGCGGCGTTCGGACCGCCGGCCAGAGCTTTCAAAAAGGCATCCGCGAAGCCGACGGGTTGCGGCTGCTGCACTTGTTGCTGCACGACCTTGGGCTTCGGCGGCGGCGGATCGCGATAAACGATGCGTCCGGAGACTCCGGTGCGCAACGGGCTGGCGGTGGCACTGAAGTCGGGATGCCACACGAGACAACTCGCGTCCGGTTGTTCGCGGCCGTTCGTCAGCCGACCGTGCAGTCGCAAGCCATCTGTCTCCAATCGGCCTGAACGACCTTCGGGCGTGGCTACAGCCGAAAACTTCTCACGATTCACAACGGCCAACGAGCGCAGCTCTGACAGCGGCAATCGCAGCGGTTCTTGGATCGCTGGGTTCGTCAGCCGCAGATGGTCGTCCGCGATGCTCGTGACTTCGCCGCTCAACCGCGTGCCATCCAGATAGACCGCTCGGAACGCGCGCGAGGCTTCGTCATCCGGCGGCGAGAGAAACACGCTGGCGATCTGGTCGGCCGCGACCTGCGTTTCGTCGTTGCCATCGCGTACGGTGAATTGTTTTTTGTCGGCGTCGAACGCGGACAGTTGGCCGTAAACGATCGAGCCGTCGGTACGATGCAGCCGCGACTTGTCTGCCTGCACTTCGCGCGGCGGCACTCCGTTCCAGCGGCTGATCCGCAGCCGTTCCAGCCGCACGTCACCCCGTTTGTTGGTCAATCGCAGGCCAGAGTACACCTGCGGCTTGCGCGGCGTGACATTGATTTGCCCGCGCGGCACACCGCTGGGCGAGTACACCAACAGCCGGCCCTTCTCTTGATCCAGATACGCCAGGAAGTGAGCTCGGCCCGCGCCCGACGGCGTTTCTTGAACCGAATCGACGTCCGCTTCTCTTCCGAGTTCGCAGCGCACGACCAACTCGTTGTCCCAGATCTCGAAGCGAAACGCGCGCTTGAAGACGGACTCATCGTCGGTGTCGCCGACCCCCAGCGCGAACACGAAGTCCGGCTTGTTCTTCCAGGCGATCTCAAACTCGATGATCGCCTGAGCCGGGATGCCGAAGTCGCCACGAATGTTGGCTCCCTCTTGATCGGTGACCGGCTGGCCTCCCTCTTCGCGCCACTGCTTAGTGGCCGCGGATTCTTTCCACTCGGTCAAACCGCTGGGGCCCAGATAGATCAAATCCGCGCCGCTGCTCCAACGATACAGCCGCCGGATCTGGTCCCGTTTGACATGCAACCGCCCCAACCGCGCGACCTCGAGGACCGCAGCGTCATCGGTCAGTGAAATCAAGTCACCGAAGAGCACGTCACCGGCCGCGAGTTCCAGACAATACTCACCGACCGGCTTGGGGAGCTTCGATGGGACCACGTACTGCACCGCAGTGACTCCCCCCAGCGAGAACTCAAACGGCTGGGTGAATCGCGATGATTGCCACCGAAGCATGCTGGGTTGATCGGAACCCTTCAATTCGCCCGGCACGAAGCCGCCGTTGGTCAGATGCAGGACGGCGGACTCATCGGCCATTAATGGTGTCGAGAGAAGTAGAAATCCCAAGGCCCAAATTCCAATGACCAATGAATGATCAAGTCTCAATGACCAAGGACCAAGACAACGCACGACTGCGTCTTTGGGGGATTTGAACATTGAACATTCCTTGGACATTGAGATTTGGATCTTGGACATTCCGCCGGCTCTATCGTTCATAGATTGGCAGGAACCGGTAATTCAACGCGACGGCCAGCAACGACAGCGTCGTCGATGTCGCCGGACCGAACTGTCCTTTGAAACTGCCGTCAGGGAGTTGTTGAGCTTTGAATTGGCGAATCAACAGTTTGTTCCACTTCTCCCAGGTCTCGACGTCCCCTTGGAACAACGCCTGAGCCTGATAGTAGCGCTGATACTCCATCCAACCGAATCCGGATGGTCCGGTGAATTCCCACTTGTTGACGAGATACCCCAACGTCGCTTTGTACTGCGGCAAGTCTTTCCTCCGGGCGACCGCGTACACGAGCGTGGCAATCGAGATGCGAGCCAGTGATTCATCGAATCCGCCGATGCCTCCGGCATAGGCGACTTGACCCGATGCCGCAGTCATCTTCGTGTAGTACGAGATCGCTTTGTCGATGACTTCATCAGGAATCTCGATGCCGGCATTGCGTGAGGCCAGCAATCCGACCAGCACCGCTCCGCTGACCGACGTGTCCGCATCGGTCGAATCTGGCGAGTAACGCCACGCTCCCGTCGGATTCTTCTTCTGCGAGGTAATCGCCGCGCGCACTGCCAACTCCAGCGCGGCTCCGATCGAGCGTTGATCCTTCCCCTTCCCGTCCGGCCAGAGAGTTCGGTCATCGACCGCTCCGTAAGCCTCCGCCAAGCCCAACATGGCGAAGCCGTGGTGATACATGCTGCCGCCGAAAAACCCGGTGCTCGCATTCTGCTGAGAGATGATGTTGCGGCACGCCTTCCGCACATGATTGCTATACATCCCGAAGTTCGGGTCTTCACCGGAAGCGAGAAACACCATCAACCCCATGCCGGTGACCCCCGGCCCTTGTTCGCCACCGCCACCGGTCCAGTCACCGTTCTCCGACTGCGTCGTCGCGAGATACTGCAACCCGCGATCGTACATCTCCCGCACATCGCGCGGGACAACTTCGCCGATGCGAGCGTTGGGAGGCTGAGCCGCGACCGAAGCGGTAAATCCCAAGAACCAAATGCCAAGAACCAAATGATTTGAAATCTGAAATCTGAAATCTGAAATTTGAAGTGTCGTCATTCTTCAACCTCGTCTTTCGCTAGCGCTCCACTCTGTTTCAGCCACTGCTCCAAGCCGCGCACCTGAGCGAACTGCTGATTCAAAACTTTCCATTCCGCATCGCTGAACAACGGCTTGAGTGTCTTCTCCGGAATCTTCGAGATGTTCCACATCACGATGTAATAGTCCTGTTGCTGGCCGAAGCTGCGGGGCGGTTTGGTTTCTTCGACGATCAGCGTGATCACCTTCTGCCGCTGCTCGTCGCGCAGCGGCAGAGCGTTTTCGAGCATCGCGACGACTAACTCAACCTTGGCGCGGTACTGAAACTTCCGCCGCTCGCCGTCGATCTGCGAGTACTTCGAGAGCTGCTCCCCCTTGAGCATGTTTCGCAGCGTCTTGTGATAGAACGAGTCCTCGTTAAACAGCCCGGCCTGAAACTTCACTTGCAGCGGCGAAATGTCCTGCCAGATCTCGTTGAACTTCTGCTGGTCTTTGCGGACTAGCAGGAATTTCTTGCGCACGACCTCGACAGACTCGAAGAACCGCAAAATGTCGCCCCGTCCGGCCAAGAGCAATTTCTTCTTCTGAACTTCCGAAAGCTGACACGCTCGGTCCACGTCGTCCAGTTGCAGCGACAGCATCTGGTCCAACTTCTTCCGCGCCGCAACCGCCGTCGGGAAATTCTGAAAGACCCACTGATCGAACTGATTCTCCGGCATCTCGAAGTTCTGGGCTTGGGGTTGTCCCAAGAGCATTTCCTCCGGCGGATCGTCGTCGTCGTCGTTCTGAGCGATCGCAGTCGCGGCGATGCTCGTCAGCAACGCCACACACACCAACGCGAGAAGTCGCCGACAACTCGATGAGTGCGGCCGGCATCCCAAAGTCAGGAGCAATCCACCGCCCGGGCGTATCAACAAGAAATCAGCGATCCCTACCGAGCTTGCCTCGGTGGGAGCGGGCCTTTGCACTACGAGTGAGGCAAACGTAGTGCAAAGGCCCAAAATCCACCGAGACAAGCTCGGTGGGGTTTGTGTCAATTTCCCGGATTCATTCGACAACGGCTGCATCATCAATCCTTCGCCACATCGTCCAACTCTTCGTCGTTCCCGTTGGGACGGCGCGCACTCCACAGTCCACTGCGTTCCAAGATCGGCTCAACCCGCTTTGCGTGCCCGACGTGCAATTCAAATTGTCCCCACTCGACGTCGCTCAGCAGTGGCTTGATGCGATCACGTAGATGATTGGCTTCGAGCAATACGATTTGCTCCCCGTAGAGACCCGCCTGTTGCGGAACTTGTCCGTGATCCAAAAGCAAATTGACGAGTTTTCGTCGAGCTTCACCAGCCAGCGAAAACTCATCGTTTGATTGCTCGCATTTGAGCAGTGCCGATTCGATGAGCTGTTCTTGCCGTTCGCGTTCCAACTGTCGGAATCGAACTCGCTGCTCCTCCAGCAGTGTTCTCCGCAGCGTTTTCCTGAATAAGGAATTCTCGCTGTAGATTCCGAATCGAAGAGACATCCAAAGCGATGTCACTTCCCGCATGAGTTCGGCGTATTGCTGCTGGTCTAGTGGCTGCGAGGTGAGCTTCGGTCTCAAGTCGTCCGCGCGACGAATGTATTGAGCAATATCGCCCCGCCCCGCGAGGCGCAGCTTTTTCGTTTGGGAATCAGTCAACATCGTGCGCTGGTCGATGACGCGAATCTCCGCTGCCAACACTTCCTCCATGTAGGTGCGACAATCTGCCTCAGACGGTCGTTCCGGCGACTCAAGCCTGCGAACTCCTTCCATGACAGGCACCCACCGTTGGTAGGTGAAGACGAGTTGGTCGAATTGTTGCACCATGAGCGGCGGCCGACTCTCTCCAGCTTCGGCGTCAGCGGCCATCACACAGCTTGTCTGCCAAATGCCGAGACTCAAACTCCAAGCTGATATCAGTGCAATTCTGGATTGGGCGATCAAGTAGTGCAGAATCCCTTGAACCACTGGGGCAAGCCGAGCAGGTACGACGATCCCGCATGCTCTCGCGAGCGAGACTACGAAAACGCAAACGTGTCCCATGATCAGTCCTTCTTCCCATCGTTCTTCGAGTCGGACACGTCGTCTTCCACTTCACGCGCCGGCCATTGGCCGGATTTCCGCAGAGTCGCTTCCACTTGCTTCGCCTGCGTGATTTGAGTCTGGAGTTTGTCCCAAATCTCATCGGGCACGATCGGCTTCAAGCGATCCTCCTGTTTTCCTATCTCCACCAAGACGATGTAGTAGATGTAAGTGTTCCGAGTTTCCGGCAGCTCTCCGTGTTCGACCAGCACGTCGATGATTTTCTGCCGGCTGGGCTCCGAGATCTTGACCCCATTGGCCATCCGCTCCCAAGTCTGGATCGCGGATTCGATGACCATTCTTTGCCGTTCGCGTTCGAGCGTCTGCCAGCGAACCTTTTGCTCGTCAGTCAAAGTGTGTCGCAGAGTTTTCCGAAACAGCGAGTTCTCGCCAATGACGCCGAACTGCTGAGTCATTCGCAGCGGCTGCAATTCCCGCATGAGCTCAACGTACTGCTGCTGATTCATCGGCTTGGAGGTCAGCTTCGGACGCAATTCCAACGCGCGGGCGACAACCTGTTCGATATCGCCTCGCGCCGCCAGTTTCAGTTTCTTCTTCTGAGCATCCGTCAGCGACACACGATTGTTGATCATTTCGATCTCGGCAACCGCCGTGCCTTCCATTCGCTTCCGAAAGTCAGCGACAGAATTTTGTACGACCCTGTTTTCCACGACTTCGACGGCTTGCACGCCGTTGGCCCGTGGGACCACGACTGCCCGCTGCACCATTCGCTGTCCGCCGAACACCATCTGGTCGAACTGCTGCTCTGTGATCACAAATTGCCGCTCGCCAACAACCAGAGCGGGTTCATCCTCTTCGAATTCATAGCCGACCACCGCCGACGAACCGATCAAGCACGACAGCGATACAAACGCCAACAAACAACCTCGCCAACGCTGGGCCAAGCCACATCGAGAGGACATCATCCGTTGGTAATTATTCTTTGCCATCGTTTCGTCACTTCGTCGTCACTTCGGTCGCGTCGTCGTCCATGTTCGGCCGTTGCTCGGTCCACAGGCCGCGTGCTTCGAGCGTTGGGATCAATTCCTTGGCCCGTTCGACTTGCCATTCAAACAGCTTCCATTCGGCCGCAGTCAGCAGAGGCTGCACTTGCTCTCGCAACCGCCAAGCTTCCAGAAAAACAATTTGATGACTGTAGGCACCCGCGGAGGCCGGCACATTGAGGTGAGGGACCAATAACTCAATGAACTTCTTGCGAGGTTCCCCCCAGAGTTTGAAGCGATCCGCGGCCCGGTCCCAGTCGAGCATCACGCTTTCCAGGATGCGACGCTGCTTTTCGAGCCCGATCGATCGATACCGCACGCGTTGCTCATCGGTCAGCATCGTTCGCAATGTTTTCTGAAACAAAGACTCGTCACAAAAAAAACCGGCACGCAGAGCGTTTTGGTTCTCGGCGAAGAGCACTGCGAGCCTCTCAGGTTGAGTTGCCGTCGAATTCGACAGCGAACGAATTTCGGCGAGACGGACGAAGTGCTGATGAATGTCCCCTTTCCCGGCCAATTGCAGTTTCTTTCTCTGTGCGTCTGAGAGCGAGTAACTGCGAGTCATCGATTGAACCTGGAACTCCAATTGCGATTGGAATCGCTTTCGTGCTTCTTCGTCAGACGTCCCTTGATCTTCAATCAGAAATCGCTGACCTCCGCCTTCAAAGACAATAAGCTCGATTGCCCCGCGATCAACCGCGGCCTGATTGAGTTGTCGACCGATGGGAATTGCCTGTTGCCCGCGAAGGACTAACCACCGCTGCGCCGGCGCGTCCACGTCCTCGCCGTCCTCGTCCGACTCGCAAACTACAACGCTTCCGACAACCCACAGCATCGCCGACACGAGCCCACAGCACGACCGGTTCAAATGCCAGTTCCTTTTCATCAACCGGAAGATGCTCAACATGTCGACTCATTCTTTATTGAGATCTGTTCTCTCAGACGCATCATCAACCAATTTGCGAATGGGCCATTCTCCCCTTCGCAGGAGAAACAATTCGAAGTTTCTCGCATCTTGCAGCCGTATTTGAAATTGGCGCCATTGCTCTTCATTCAGAAGCGGCTTGATTTCGTCATCGCTGAATTTCCGGGTTTGTCCCACTAGCAGCACCGATGTCGCCATATTCTCCGTCGATCGCGGCGGCATTTGTGTTTTTCTCGCGAGTAGTTCGATGACCTTCTCACGTTGTGAGGGTGCGATGGGATTTGGTTCCGTGTTCTTTCACTCCAAGTCTTTCTTCCACTCCAAGTTTCGCACGAAGCCATCAATCAACGTCCGATGGCGTTCTCGTTCAAGTTTTTGGTATAGGGCGAGTTGTTGTTCGCTTAGAGCATTGGCCAGTACTTTTCGAAGCATTGACGCTTCACCGAAAACGGCGAGTGACATGCACGCTCGCCGTGCCCCTGACTCCTGAATGAGCGTCTGATACTCGTCTTGGCTGAGTGGCCGGTTGACATACCGACCGCGAATCTCCGAGAGGTAGTCGAAGTACCACTGAATGTCTCCACGACCAGCAACAAGCATCTTTTTCTTCTGTGTCTCGGTCAAAGCACAGAATTTGTCAATCACTTCGATTTCTTTGGACAGAAACTGAGACAACTTCTGCTTGGTTTCTTCGACCGTCTTGTACTTGAGCATCATCTGGTCGAATTCTTCTTCGTCGTAGATGAGTTCGTCTTCCTCCACGACTTCGTTTGCAAATGCTCGCGAACGGTCGCCTGCTTCACTCCACATGAGGAACGCAATCATCAGCACAAAAAACAGTCGCAGCGGTGGTCGCCTTGCAACCGATTGTCTTGAATGACAGGCCGTTGACACGACAGATCGAGTTATCACGGCTTCTCGTCCTTCTTCTCTTGGACTTCGACCTTGATCTGCACGTCCGCTTGGACAGCGGGTTCGACCAACGCTTCCTCGGCTTCCATCACTTGTACGAAGCCGAAGCCAGCCCAGCCCCAGATTTGATTGTGCTGTTTGGGGATGCCGTTCCAAATCTGCGTCTGCTTCTCGGTCAGCACCGGCAGCACCTGAGCGTCGGGCAGTACCGGCATGTAACTGTCGCCGTACATGAAGACTTCCAGTTGCTGACACCACGCATCCTTCCAATTCGAGTTCAATGCTTCAGTCAACTTGCCGCGCTGCGCTTCGGTCAGCACCAAGTCTTTGTCGAGCTTCGCGACTAGATTCAGCAGCGCGGCACGTTTGCGGGCTGCCTCGCGCTTGGCCAACTCCGCTTCGTAGCGTTTCACCTGATCAGCGGACATCGTCTCTTTGACCGTCTTGAGCAACACCTCTGACATCAGCTTGCGCGGGTCAGGCCACTGTGGCTGTTCGCCGGCACGCATGCCTTGCTGCATCTTCTTCTGAACCTCGGCAAACTTCTTGACGGTCGTCTTCATGCCGACGTCGCTGGCGGCTTTGATCTTCTTGGATTGCTCGGCGTTCGGCTGACAGACCGCACGGACGAAGTTCAATTCCGTTTTTGCCAGTGGGCCGAACTGCTGTCGAAACTGCTGCTCGAACGGATCACCCGCAGCCGCGACTGCGTCGGCAACTTGGACATCGACGAGCACTTGGCCAACGACGGCGGCCTCGACAGCTAAAGCCGCTTCGTCGTTGATCGGCCGACCACCCAATGCGGCTCCGAAAACGTCGAAGACCTTGCCCAGCGCTTCGAGCGTTTCCACCGCCTGTTTGGCTTTCGCCTCCGGATCGGCGACGGCTTTCGCATCGACCTTCGTCGCTTCCGGTTTGGGATCGTCAGCCGGTTGATCCTCGGCGCGGAGAACCATCGACGCCAGACACATCGAACAACACAGCGATGTGGCGATTCCGATTCGATGAATCGTGTGATTCAACAACATGTCATTGTTCCAATCCCAAGGCTTTGGGTTCTTGAGGAGCTTTGCCGTCTGCCGGCGCTGCCTCGTCAACCATCACTTCTTCCACATCTTCATCAATGATCCAGGCGATCGAATCGTCGCCAAAGTTGGACACGTCGTCGTCGTAGGGCAAATGGGAAAGAACCTCTAACTGAGCGGGGCTGAGGATCTGCCGCATCTCATCTTCGGCAAGCCCCGGCATGAAGTTCGATTCGCTCGTGAAGGCTCCGAGAGACTGACTCCACGAATCACTCCAGTTCTCCTCCAACAACTTCGCGACCTGCTCGCGCTGCGTTGAGGTGAGCAGCAGATCGTGATCCAGTCGCGCGACCAGATTGAGAATCGCGACTCGCTTGCGATGCGCGGTTCGCAACTGAAACTCGGCGGAGTACTGCGACCATTGCTCTGGCGTCAGTTGGCATTCGGCGGTTTGCGACACCGATTCCCGAAATCTCTGAGTCAGTGGCTTCGGCGCGGAGACCGGATCCTTGCCGTTGTTCAGATCGCGTTCGTACTGTTCCTGCTCCTCAAGAAACTGCGGAACAATGCCCATCAACGCTGCCTCGCACGATCGGCTGATCGCCTGAAACTCCGGCTCCGAGAGATCGCACACCGTTCGCAGAAACAACAACTCCGGCTTGAGCATTGCCCGATATTCGGCGAGTTCTTCATTTTCGAGAGAGAATTTGCCGTCGCCCCACTCATCGACAGCCGGATTCTCGAAGCTCACGAATGGTTGAATCGCTTGCAACAACGTCCATCCAAGCTCGTCGAGAATTTCGCTGGCAAACTCTTGCTCCTCCGGAGTGAATTGAACTTTCGGAGCAGGATCGCGTCGATCGGTCTCGACGATTGGCGGATCGTCGGCAAACGCAGCCCACAGCGTGGCCACAACAGCCAGGCTCGACAGCGCTCCGACAATGCGTCGCATAAGAGCTTCCTTTGAGGCTGACCTTTCGAGTTCAGCGCGGACAGCCAACACTCGCCACCGTTCGCGCCGCGAGGAGTTTTCAATCCGCGGCCGTCCCTGAATCTGCGGGGAGTCAGATTTACCCCGCGGATTCAGCCACGACCGCGGATTTTGAAAGTTCAGACGCATTGGCCGATCGGTGATGCCTCCGACTTCTCACTACTTGCCACGAGCCTTCTCTAACCGATTGAAGTACTCGTCCAAGCCAGTGCGGAACTCTTCGGGCAACTTCGGTCCCGAATCGCCAGTGGCTTGCGAGACACCATGATCCTCGCGGTTCTCCTTCTCGTTGACGCCGGTGCCGATGAGCGTCAGCGCCGAATCATTCGTCGTGCCGCCACCGCCGCCACCGGGGTCTGCACCACCACCGCCCCCACCTTTGGGGTTGATGCGTTTCGATTTCAGCAGCAGTTCGATCGCCTCCGTTTCGGCGGCGATCGCAGGCTTGCCGGTGTCTGCTTTTGCGAGAATCGTTTTCGCTTCGAGCATCACTGAGGCCACTTGTCGGAGCAAGGCGATCTCTTTGCCGAATTCCTCTTCACCGTTTTCGAGCGCACGGATGCGATCGACCACGACCTCCGTCCGTTCGCCAAGCTTGTGCTGTACCTCAGCGAGTTGCTCGGCTTGCTTGGCATGCTCTTCGGCCTTAATGGCCGGCTTGGCTTGTTCGGCGACGCGAGTTTCTTCTCGCAGATTCACTTCGCCTTCGAGGATTTGCAGAACTTCCAGAACGATGGATGGCGGCAAACTGCCGCGCGATTTGCCGCCGGGTCAGGTGCCCCCTTTGGTCGGATCGACCAAATCCTCCGCCCACCGGTCCATCGCGTCGGACCAGAACTCGGCTTGAGCCATCGACAGGCCGTTCTCCTTCTTGAGGTCATCACCCAATTGCCGCAGGCCACCGATGACGTCTTGGGCTCGCATGTCGTCGAGTACCGCTTTGAACGACATCATGCGACGCCGCTCGAAGTAGGCCTGCAGGTCGTCCATGATGTTCGAAATGGTTTGGCTGCTCTTCGCTTCCTGAGCCACCAATTCCGTGAAGAGCTTCGTGGTCGTTTCTTTGGCCGCATTCGGCGGGAGACCGAACGCATCGCTGACCTGATCGCCGATGCGACCTCCGACCTTGTACTGCAATCGCGACTCGGCCTTCAGCCGCTTGACCAGCGTGCTCCCTTCGAGATTCGCCAGCACCTTGTTGAGTTCGTCAGTGAGCTTCTCAAATTCGGCGAGCAAGTCCTGTTGCTCTTTGACCGCCTCGTCGACCTTCTGATCTGCGGGGCACTTGTCATCCCCTTTCTTCGGCGGGCCAATCAGCGTTGTGGTGGCCAGTCCCAAACTGGGCTTTCCGGATTTGCTCGGTGCTTCCGCTGATCCGTTCTTGTCTTCCTTCTTCGCGAAGCCGTGTGTCGATTCCACATCATTGACCGACGGGACTTTCGTTGGCGGCTGCTTCTTGGCGTTCGGATCGGGTTCGGTCGGCTGGCCGGCGGCAGAGGCTCGCGTCTCACCCGCCTTCGGAGCCTTATTGCTTGGCGATTCGGAATTCGATGCCGTCTTTGGAGCCTGCGACGCCTGCTTGAGCAGATCGGCGACCGATGGCATCCGGTTTCCAGAGATGTCCTTCAGGATGTTGAGCATCTCGGCCCATTTTTCGAGATGGCCGACACCGATCTCAGGATTGCGCATCGCCTGCTTCACTAAATCCTCACCGTTGAGCGTGAGGTTCGACAGGCGTCGTCCGTTCGCTCGTTCGGCGGCGGCTTGACCTTCGATCTTTTTGCGATTCTCCGGTTGATCCAATTCGCTCGGCGACATTTCTCGCAGAGCCTTGTTCGTCTCGTGCAACGCCATCTCTTTGTCGCGAACTTCCAGCGACTGGCGATGCCACTTGCTAAGCATCTCCGTCACCCAGATCGCGTGCTGCTCGGCATTGAGCACATAGAACGTGTAGGTCGGCGAATAAACTCGCTCGCGACCGGGGAAGTAATCCTCGGCAAACAGACGCACCTGGATCGGCTGCGGTTCGATCCCCAGCGAGGTCGCCGAGAACGTGCCGGCCAATTCGAGCTGTTCTTTGTCAGCCCCACCCGCCGCGAGGATGCGTTCTCCTTTGGCAGGGTTCTTGAAGTTCGTCGTGTCGATCCCCTGCCAGTCGATGCCGACTTGCTTCACTCCAAAATCATCTTGAGCACGAACCTTGAAGTTCAGCGCCTCCGAATCGAGGACCACTTTTTGTCTCGGCAAGTCCTCGGCCGAGAGTGACGGTGCTTCGTCCTCGCGACTGTTGATGGTCAGCGTGAACGGTTCTTTGCCCTCAAGGTGATGCGCGTCACGCCAAACGAATTCGACCTTGCGAGATTCTTCAACGCTCATGCTCGGGCTGACAATCTTTTCCTTCTGCGGCGAAAGAGGCTGCCCATCCACTCGAGCGGACTCCAGCGGTCGGCTCGCCGTCGCCGTGAACGTGGCACTGCTCCCCTTCACCAACGAGATTGTGCCGCCGCGCACGTCTTTGTGTTGCGGCTGCGTGCGACCGAGATATTCCGGCAACACGACATCCGCTCCGATCGAAGCCAACTCTGGCCGAAGCATCGGCTGCACGCGGACTCGCTTCGAGAGATCGCCGATCCGGACGCTCAGCCAGCCTTCGTCGATTTGGCCAGGCAATTCAAACTCGTAACGACCATCGGTCAGCTTGGCCGAGATTGGCCGTTGCCCGCCCAGTTGGACTTCACCTTGCTCCGGTCGCCACACAGTGTCTTTCGCCAATGCCACCGCGACCGTGAACGGCTCGCCGTGAGCGACTACCCGATTGACAAGCAATGGCTCGATCGACGTGAACGTGTACCGCGGCGTATCGCCCCACGGCATCAGGAACCGAGCCCACGCATTCGTCGCCGCTGCCGGGAACATTGCCAGCAGCAGCACCGCGATCAATCCGGACATTCCCGCAAAGATCGCTCGTCGGCGATGCTTGGGGTTGGGCACTGAGTCGCTGAAGTCCCGCTTCGTCGCGACCTCGGCCACTTGCTGCACGGCCGCTTCGCACAATGTCAACGATCGAGCTTGCTCCGATTCGCTGTGAACCAATTCGATGATGCCCAGCAACTGATCCCCCACGCTGGGATGCTTGCGGCTGAGCAACCGCGCGAGTTGCTCCAGCTTCCGCTGCCGCCAGATCCACCGATGCAGAGCCACGGGGATCAACCCGCAACCGACCATCGCCGACACGAAGATGCCGAGCCGAACCTCCCACGGCGTGTCGAACGCTCGGTCCAGCAGGAATGTCGCCAGATAGGCGATCAAGACACCGACAACCGCCCCACAGACGGCCTCGACCAACTTGACCGTCCAAACCCGCCGCCGAAAGTCGAGCAATTGCGTCTGCAACGACTCCGGCAACGTCAAACGATGATGAGCAAGACTCATGGGCCACTCCTTTGCTTCAAAAAAGCAGAGCGTTCGCGATTCTGTTGAATCGCAGTGAGGTTATCCAAGAATGGTGTCGTAATCTCCGTGATGACCGATCCAAAACCACAACAAACCTTCCGGGCGTTCTTTGGCAAGCGCACGGTAATGCAACCCAACACGCACGGACCAATAAACTCCAACCTTTTTCAATCGTAGTGAGGGATGATTTGGATCGCCCTTGAGGATCGTGAAGTTTTTGTCCGCCAAGTTCCGAATCTCCGCGGGTAATTTTCGGTAGTGGAACCAGAATTCAGGCGTCGCGAAATGCGTCATAGCGGCGTACACCGACCCGCTTCAAATTGTTCGTCGGCCTGACGTCCAAGAGCCTCCAAGCGACCGGCTTGCACGTCTTCCGCAAAACGCCGATCCCATTGATTGGCCATGAACTCATCAAACCAATTTGCAAACGTCACTAATTCCGTCTCAGAAAGTCGAGTGACGGTTTCTTCGAGTTCTTGCAGACTCATGCTTCAATCCTTCACTTCCACATGAATTAGAGCGTCCGTAAATCTCGGAAACGGCGGGCGAGGATCATATCAGCCCAATTACCTTTCGACCCACCCAAAATACACCCAGCAAAAATACTAATAAGCCGGCGTAAACCGGGTGGCTCCAGAGTTGGACGCGGCGGATGGACGGTAATGGTTCCGGCAGATTAGCCAATAACTGCACGATTTCTCCGAGTTTCGCGGGCTCCAACACCTTGCCTCGCGTGACGCGGGCGATTTCTTCGAGCACCTCCGGCCGAGCCGGTTTGCCGATTCGTTCGGCGGCGACGCCCTGCACGAAGAACGAGGTTTCCAACGTCGCGTTCGTCTGTTTGCAGAGCAGCGTGACTTCGTGCTTGCCCGGTTCTTCGGCGGTGAAGCGGCTGTGGAAGACGCCCCACTCGTCGCCGGCGGAGATGAACCGCACCGTCTCGGCCTTGCCCGACGGGGCCACGATGCGCGCGGTGACGTCCCCTTTCGCGAGCGGCTCGCCGCTCCGTTCCATGACGTTCGCGTGCAGGGCGAGCGTCTGCCGCATCTGTGGTTGATCGGGGGAGTAATACAGTCGCATGGTTTCGCCCTTGGCCATGTTTCGTTGATATGCCATCCAACGGACGACCTGGCCCCAGAAGCGATAGTGATATTTGTCTTCGACTCCCTTCCGCCAACGCCACGCCCCGTCGGTCCCCATGAACAAGACCTTGCCCGCCCCGAACGTTCGAGTCACCAGCAGCGGCAAGCGGCCGTGCTCGTTGGTGATGTCTTTGTGAACGGCGAGCACTTCACTGCCCGCTTTGGCTCGGACGACGGGCGCGTACCACTGGAAGCCGGGGAGGTCTTCCCAGACTTCCATGTTGTCGTCGGTCGTGTCGGCCAGCTTCGTGAGCAAGCTGCGGCGTCCGAGTTCCGTCAACTCAAAATGCCCCTGAGTCCGCGAACCCCAACCGCTCGGCTGACCCTCATCGAGCAGCACCGGGTTGAGGTCCTCCAACTCCGTGCCGAGCAAACTGAACTGCCGCCCCTGCATCCCCGGCATGAAGACGAGCCCGCTGGCCTGATGCTCAACCAATCCTTTGAGCAAGCGGCATTGTTCTTCAGTGAGTTGTCCATCATCGATGCCGACGTCTCCCAAGAACACGACGTCGAACTTCGACAGCTCATCGAGGCCCGACGGAAACTGCTTGATGTAGTCCTTGTTGCCGCCACCGACTTTGCTCAGCCCCGGATGAAACAGCAAACAGGAAACCTCAACCCCCGGATCGCGCGACAGCGCGTTGCGGAGAAAGCGGTACTCCCAGCGCGGATAAGACTCGACGACCAGCACTTTGAGTTTCTCTTCACGGATGACGATCGGAGCGGTCAGTTTGTTGTTGTCGACCAGCGTCTCGTCGCTGTGCTTGGGGACATCGAGCGTCAGCGTGAAGTCGCCGGTCGTCTTCGGCTTCCAGGTAACCGATTCACTAGTGCGACCCATCGCGGCAATGCGAACTTCCTTCGTGACCTCGTCGCCGTCCGAAGTCTTGAGCGTCACGGTCGTCGTCGTTTCGCGCGGCAGCGAGCTTTCAATCGCAAACGGAATCCGCACGGACTTCCCCGCGATACCAAACGTCGGCGCGTCGAGGCTGAGCAATTCCAAATCCGGCAACCGAATCGGACTCCCAACCGGCACCGCGAAGACCGGCACACCTTTCAATCGCAATCGTGAGGCCGCCTGCACGGGTGGCGGACCTTCGTTCCAGTCGCCGTCTGAAATCAGCACGACCCCCAGCAGGTTCTTGAATTTCTCCGGAGCCTGTGCGAGCGGCTCATGCAAATCGGTCCCGTGTCCCGGCTGCGGCGTCGCGAACGGTTGAATGACGACATTCATCCGCTCGTTCAGCTTTGCCCAGGCCGAGGGTTCGATCATCCCAGCGATGGCTTCTTTGCGAGCCATCAATGTCGAGTTCGGCGTCCCCGGCGAACTGCTCGGCGAAACGTCTTTCGTCCCCATGCTGGTCGATTCATCCCACAGCACGGCGATCGACGGCTTTTCGTCAGGCCGAAATTCCTCGACCCATTCCGGCTGATTGAACATCACCGCCGCCAGAGTGATGATCGTCAGCCGCAAGACTTCGAGCATCCCAAACGACGGCCGATAACCGGATCGCCGCCACGCGGCCCAGCAGAAACCGGCCGCGACCAACACTGCGATCACCGACACCGCCAGTGAGCCGGGAGTCCATAAGAACGTAAGTGAGCGTGTGGAGTTCATAAAAGTTTGGGAACGCGAATCTTCGCGAATCGGCGCTAATCAAAATCAATTAGCGAAGATCAGCGGCGATGAGTGTTCTGTCTTTGTTTTTCATTTCCGTTTGAGTTGGCTCCGCAAACGCCACCTGAGTCACCGGCGCGGCGGGTTGAATGCGTGGCAGGCACAGGGCGGCCTCAACGATCAATGCGATGATCATCGCAACGAGGAACAAACGCCAAATCTCTTGAATCAGCGCGGCGAGATTACCGGCCTTGTCATCGACACGTGCGAAATCGAGTCCTCGAAACAACTCTTCGACTCGCCCGTCGGCCAGGACCGCCGCTTGGTCTTCGACGCTCGCGCGATTGAGCGCCAGCAATCGTTCGCCTCCGGAATAAACGCCGCCATGAAACGCGAACTCCGTCGAGAGCGCTTCCGGCGGACCGGCCAGTTGTTGCCACGCAGTCGGCTGTTCGCCGGAGACATCCCCAGCCACCAGTTGCCGAGTATTCCCCAACACCGCCGCGCCGAGTCCGAGCGCTCGTTGCACCAGCACATAGAAAACGACGCCATTCTCGGCCAGTGACGAATCGGCCGCCGCCGGAGTCGTCGCACAGAAATAGACACCGCCGCGATTCGTCGTCACGCGTGCCAGCAACGGTGCGCCCCCTTTGAGCGTCGCCAACGGTGTGTGTTCGCCCGACAGACCGCAGTACTTGCGGACCTGCAATTGTCCGACGGGCAATGCCGCTCCGCTTTGAGTGTTCGCCAGCAAATCTTGATCGGTGCGCCACGTTTCAATCGCGATGCCGTCCGGAGACTCGTTCCAAGATTGCCAAGCCATGCCTGCGAATGCGGTGCTCGTCACACCCTGAGTCGGAAAGAAGATGATCTGCCCGCCTCGATCCACGAAGGCTTGAATGGCATCGGCCGCCGGACCATCAGGCAGCGCCGCCTGCCACAGCACGAGCGAGACTTGATCCCACTCAACGGTCGACAGTTGATCGACAGTGAGCAGTTCCGCCGCGAGCTTCACCGCCGGATCGGGCGAGATCCCCGCCGACAGTTGCAACGGCCGAGCGGCATTCACGTCATCGGCGACAATGATCGTCTGCCGCACTGCCGGTTGATCGAACACGAAATAGAAATCGTTGTCGGCCGAGTTCGCATCCGCCGGGATCGAGACCTTACCCCAGCCGCGATCCTTCGAGCGTTCGATCGAAATGCGATGATCCTTCAACTCGAACGACGAGCCGGTCATCTCGACCGCGGCCTCTGAGCGTGCGCCTTCGATCTCGAACGAGATCGGCACCGAAACTTTTTCGGCATCGTCCGCGACCCCTTCGCGGCTCAACTTGAGCGACACGAGCAGTTCGGCACCGTCGCTGCTTTGTTGCCGTCGCACGTTCGTCACGCGCAGCGACATGTTGCCCGTTGCTGGCTGCGCATACGCGAGCAAGTGAAACCGGACACCTTGCGTCAATTCCAGAAACGCGTCTCGCAGCGTCGCCCAGCGGCCGCTCTCGGAGTTCCAGTCGTTCGCTCGGATATCCGAGCAAATCCAAACCTCCGTCCGTCCCGACTTGTTCGCCTTCACATAATCGTGAGCCGCTTGCAGCATCCCCGGCAGATCAGCCGACGCGCTGGCCGGTTCGGTCACCGGCAGATTCAGTAGCTCATCGGGCGATTCGATTTCGCGCGGTGTGTTCGTTGTGCTCTCGATCAACACCCACTTGGCCGAACCGAGCATGTTCAACGACCGAGCCAATTGATGCCGGCCTGTGTCGAGCTTCGTGCCAACTTGCCCCTCACCCTGTTGCCGCATGCTCGGCGAACGGTCGAGCAAAACGATCGTCGTATCCGGACGACCTCCGGCGGTCAGTCCCAACCAACCGCTCGCCAACGGCCGAGCAACGCCGACGATCAATCCCGCAATGGCCAACGTGCGAAACAGCAGGATCAACCACTGCCGCAGCTTCGCATACCCGCGCGACATCCGATTCGCCGCGAGCAGAAACATCATCGCCCCCCAGCGGATCGTCTGAAACCGCCGCTGGTTGATGAGGTGAATCAAGATCGGCAGCGAGATCAACGGCAGGCCGGCGAGCAGAAGTGGTTGGAGGAAACTCATGAGTGGAAGCTCCAATTACCAAAACCCAATGTCCAATGAATGTCCAAAACCCAAGTTCCAATTTCCAAACCTGCGCATGGCACCGTTTGGAATTGGGAACGTCGGATTTCATTGGTCATTGGGATTTGGACCTTAGACATTCTCAACGCACTCCCTTCGTCCGCGTGCGGCCGACGAGAAATCGCATCAACACTTGCTCGAAGTTTTCGTCGAGGCTGACTTGGTGGTAATCCATCGCGGACTCCAGCACGACTTGTTTCAGGCCGGCGAGGTATTGCTTCAACGCCTTTTGATAGCGGTCGGCGATTTCGTTGGGTTCGGCGAAGATGGCCGGGCCACCTTCCATGTCGATGAACCGCATCGGACGCCGGAACGTGAAGCTCAGTTCCTGCGGATCGAGCAATTGGAAAAGTGCGACATCGTGCTTGCGGAAGTGCAGATGCTGGAAGCAACCGCGCAGCAGGTCCGGTTCCACGAAGAAGTCGGAAATCACGACGATCAACGCCCGTTGCCGAATCGTCTCGGCGAGTTCGTGCAGCACGGGGACAAGTTGCGTCTCACCATTGGGCTGAGCTTGTTCGAGGATTTCAAAGACGTTCATCAAGTGCGCGGGACTTCGCTTCGGCGGAATGTTGCGGACGATGCCATTCGCCACACATGAAAGGCCGACCGCGTCTCCTTGTTGACTCGCCAGATAAGCCAGCGATCCGGCCAACTTGCGGGCGTATTCGATCTTCGTGATACCGGTCGAACCGAAGTCCATCGAACCGCTTGTGTCGAGCACCACGCACAGCCGCAAGTTCGTGTCCGCCTCGAACTCTTTGACATAGAAGCGATCGGAGCGTCCATACGCTCGCCAATCGAGCCGCCGCAGGTCATCGCCGGGGACATATTTTCGATACTCGGCAAATTCGACGCTGGCCCCGCGATGCGGACTGGTATGTCGCCCCGACACGCCACCCAACATCGGCCGCCGAGCACACAGCGGCACTGCGGCCAAACGCGAGAGCGCGCCAGTGTCCAAGAAGCTACGAGGTTGACGATCGGCAAACATCAGATTCACGCTCTCAATAATCGCCGCTGACCACGATCAGCCGCTTGCCGTCTGGAGTCCAGCAGGCATCGGTGTTGTTGCGAGTTTTGTCCTGCCCCGGCACAAGCTGCGGAGGATCGTTCTTGTCCGGGTTGAATTCGTACAACTGCACGTGGCTCCGCTCGGTGCAGGTCATTGCGAAGATGATACGGTCCCCTTGCGGATGCCAGGCGAAGTCGGCGTTCAGATGCAACTTGCCCGAATGATGCACTTTCAACTCGGGCGCGGTTCCGGTCATCTTCACGGTGGCGACTTGCAACATCCCCTCCGGCGTCGTTCCTTTGAAGCAGAGCCGCCGGCTGTCCGGAGACCAGGTCATGTTCCAGTAGATTTGATTGAACGGTCCATCCAAGTGCGTGACGGTTTCTGTGGTCTCGACGTCATACGATTTGAGAGCGGTGCCGTCCGTGAACGCGATCTTCTTTCCATCCGGTGACCATTGGGCTCCCCAGCCGGGGCAAACGTGTTTGTGCAGATCCCCTTCGACTTGCATGATCCACACGCCGTATTGCGGAGCACTTCGCGAACAGGTCAGGCTCCGGCCGTCCTTCGACCAGGTTGGCATCATGCCCGATTCAATTTGGCGAGGATTGCCGCCGTCGATGCTCATCACGAACACCGATGAGCTTCCCTGTTGCTTGACCGGCCAGGCGTCGAACGCGATCCACTTACCGTCGGGCGAAACGGCCGGCGATCCGCAGGCCGGATACCCCTTGAACTGAAACAGCGACCGCCAGCCGGTGCCGTCGGAGTTCATCACGAAGAACTCGTCCTGAGTTTTCGTGGTGAACGAGAACTCGGTCGTGTCCAAGACGCCGTCGTGATTCACGTCCAGCTTTTGAAAGTTGACCCAGCGCAACAGCGGGAACTCAAACTGATCGAGCTTGAATTCGGCAAACGTCAATCCGCCGTCGCCATCCGGATCGGTGATCGGGTTGTGCCAGGGGACGACCATGTTGGCTTGCATCGTCATCCGGTACTCGGCCAGCGACAGCGCTCGGTCCCCATCGTCATCGAAACCGGGGAACACGCTGGCGGCGAGCTTCTTTTTCCAATCGGGCGTTCCCGCCATCAGCTCGTGCAGATCGACGAGCGCATCCAGATTCGTGTCCAACTGCCGAAACTCGTCCACCGGATCGGTCCACGCGCGATGTGGGATGAGACACCACTCGGTGAACGACAGGAACGACAGCCCGTCCCCCCCGTCGGTGTTGGCCTTGTCGAATTCCTCGGCCGCCTTGGCTCCCGCGAAGGATCGCTCGAGGAACTCCGATCGTTCGAGAACGCCGTTGCGGTTCAGGTCGATGTACTGAAACAGCATGAAATTGTTGACGCGACCACTGGGTTCACGCAGAAGCTTCCCGTCAATGCGGCGGATCCCCAACTGGACCTCCAAAAAGTGCCGAGCCTCATCGCGACTGACTGTTCGGCTGCCATCCAGATCCGCTTCCGCGACCGTCGGCCGAGCCCCGCCCGAAAAGGTTCGTGAAAAGGCAGCAATGAATTGGCTCGCGTCGATTTGCACATCGGGCTTCTGATCCCAATTGTCGAACGACCCATCCATCGCGGCGACCGACTTCGCAAGCAACTCCAGCATGGGATCGGGCAACTTGCCGCGGTGCTCGGCAGGGACGACCGTCGGCAGCGTCGCGAATTCGTCCTTCGAGAGAAATCCGTCTGCATCCAGATCGAACAACTTGAAGTCCCGCTTCGCGATGGCGGCCTGGTCCTTCGACGCCGTCGCTTGGAACTCTTCCAGCGAAAGCTTCTTGTTGTTATCGAGGTCAAGCTTCGCAAACTTCTCTGCCACGATCTGCGGCATCCCCCGTGTTTCGTCCTCGGCGTAAGCGTTGACGTTGACCGTTGCGCTCCACGCCAAAGCATTCACCAGCACGAGCCAGCAGCCTGCTCGACCAACCGTACTCCGAGAAAGCATGGAATCCCTCTCCTTTCGACCACGATGGGCGACGGCATGTCTCACGATTGCCTCGCCTGCCGCCAAATAGTCCGAAGCGATTCCACCGAATCCACGGTTTGCACGACGGCTCGCGCCGCTTGCAACGCCGCGAGATCCGTCAACGACTTCAACTCGTCCAGCGTCTGCGGCTCAATCCCGCCGAATCGCACTTCGAGGACGGCTTGAATCGTGTCCCGCAATCCTTCGAGTTGAGCCAGTGACAGCCCTTGTGACAGCCCTTGTGACACCCCCTTTTCGATCGCGCGTCTTTCAAAACCGGTGATGTAGGGCATCTTTTTCTCCTGTTCGATTGTTGCCAAATCGGCTGCAAGTGTTCTCTCCAGGTCGTCCGGCAAAACCATCAGCCAGTCGATCAAGCGAAACAGCTCCAGGATATCTTGTCGAGTCCATCCACGTTCAAACAAAAATCGGACTAACTGAGTCTTCCAGCGCAGTCGTGAATTGGGGTCGCGTGTCGTTTCCTTCGCCTTGAGATGCGCCATGACGACCACGGCGATTCGGTTTTGACTCTGTTCCAAGTCGCTCCAGCGTTCGGTGAAATCGAGCAACTTGGCTGTTGGGAAATCAAACCGCACCTCGCAGCCGCACAATGCGGTTTGATAGTTCGCCGGTCGCCAGTTGGGGTTTTCGTCGGCCAGCACCGCCAGACTCACGACCGGCCGGTTGTAATTGTCGAAGAGCCGGATGTAGTACACGAACATCCGCTGACCAAACTCCGCCTCCTCATCTCCTTGAACTTCGATGTGAATCAGAATCCATTTTTCTTCGCCGTTCTTCAACCAGACTTTGACCAGCTTATCGACGTAGCGCCGTCCCAGTTCCGAGTCGCGAACAATCTGTTGCAGTTCCTTGTCGAGAAATTCGTAACCACGGCTCCAATCCACTGCGGCATGAATTTCAGGGAATAGCAGCAGCAGGAAGTCCTCCAGATAGAACTCGATTGCTTCTTTCCATGGGCTGTCGAAATCAAACATTGCATACATCGCTCAGGACGAAGGCGTTGTTCTTCGGGCCACATTATCCCTCAGCGTTCGTCTCCTCGATCAGCCGCCGCACGATCTTCTTGGCGTCGACCCCTTCGGCCTGCGCGGCGAAGGTCGTGATGATGCGATGCGTCAGCACCGGCGAGGCGACCTCTTGAATGTCTTCCAACCGGACCATGTAGCTGCCCATCAACGCCGCGCGAGCTTTCGCACCGAGAATCAAGTTCTGCACCGCTCGCGGCCCAGCACCCCAAGCGACCAGCGGCTTGAGCCAAGCCGGCGCGGTTGAACCGTTCGGCCGAGTCTTCCGCACCAGCCGCGCGGCGAACTGATAGATGTGATCCGGCACCGGCACGCGACGCACCAGATGCTGATGACGAATGATGTCTTCCGCGTGCAGCAGATGACTCAACTCCGGCAAGTCGTCCCCCGTCGTCGTGCGAGCGATCCGCACCTCTTCGTCCTCTGACGGATAATCGAGCTCAATCAAGAACATGAACCGGTCGAGCTGCGCTTCGGGCAATGGATAGGTTCCTTCCTGCTCGACGGGGTTCTGCGTGGCCAACACGAGAAACGGAGCTTCGAGCGTGAACGCTTTACCGACGACGGTGACTTTGCGCTCCTGCATCGCTTCGAGCATCGCGGCCTGCGTCTTCGGCGGAGCGCGATTGATTTCATCGGCCAGCACGATGTTGGCGAAGATCGGACCATGCACGAATTCAAAATCACGCTTGCCGCCTGCCGTGTCTTGCAGGATGTCGGTGCCGGTGATGTCCATCGGCATCAAGTCGGGAGTGAATTGGATGCGGCTGAACTTCAGCGACATGGTCTCGGCCAGCTTGCTGACCAGCAGCGTCTTGGCCAAACCCGGCACACCCATCAGCAAGCCGTGTCCGCGAGCGAACAGGCAAATCGCCAACCGCTCGATCGTGTCCTTCTGACCGACGATGACTCGGGCAAGTTCTTTCTGGAGCTTCGCGTAAACCTCGCGAAGTTGATCAATCGCTTGGACATCGTTTTCGCTGAGCCGTTCCGATGAAGTAGTCGCCACAGGTTGTGACATGGATGAATTCCTCGGTTGTCGTTCAAGAGAAGTCGTCAGAGCAGACGGATGAATGGACCGCGAAGACAGTTCGCAATTGGGGCGGGATTATTTCCAGATGAGCGCCGAATATCCACTCGGTGCGACAGTGCCACACACCAGCTCATCTGAAGCGCTCGGGAGGACTTGCAGAACTTCGGCGGCAGCCAGAAGCCCGGCTATTTAGAAAAGCCGGTTGTCTTCCCGTTATCCCTCATTCTCCGGCTTCCCCTTTTTCCGGCGGTGATCGGTCCACATCTCCAGCAGCGTTTGCTCGGACGAATATCGGAACTGATAGCCGAGTTCTTTTTGCAAGCGTGTCGGCGCGACGACCCACGGGTGACGAATGAAGTCGTGCAGGCTTGGCGGAAAATCACAGGCCGGCAGCCGCAGCCCCCACCCGATTGCCGTGGCGAACTTGAACGTCCAGAACGGCACTTTGAAGGCGCGGCGGTTCGTCAGCCGAGCGAGTTTCGTCAGTGGAATGGAATCGTTCGGACCGATGTTGAACGGGCCGCGCGCGTCATGACGCAGAATCTTCCAGGTTGCGGCGACGCAGTCATCCACATGCACGAATTGTTGCGGCACGTCCACGCCGTCGGGCAGCAGGATGATCGGCATGTTGAGCATGAATCGGCTGAGATAATTGTCGACGCTCTTGCCGCCAATGATGACCGGCCGCGTCCAGGAGACCGCGACATTGGGCAACTCGTCCGCCAACGACAGGATTGAGGCTTCAATTGCGGTCTTGTCCGCCGCGTATTGAAAGTGTTCGCGGGCCTTCAGTCGCCAGTCCTCGTGGATCGGAATGGGATTGTCGGGCCACGCTCCATAAGCGGTCGCGCTGGAAGCCATCAAGAATCGTCGCGGTCGCAGCTTACGCACAGCCTCGAAGACATTGTTCGTTCCGCCGACGTTGATATCGCTCATCCTGCGGGTGTCGCGAATTGGGTTCACCACGAACGCCAGATGCACGATCGTGTCCGGCTGAAAGTCCGCCAGCGCGGCAGGCACGTCTGAGCTGCGGATATCGGCTTGAACGAACTCGTCAGGAGCGGCCTCTCGCGGTGCGACGACGTCGATGCCGAGGATGCGAGTCTCGGGTGACTCGCGCCGCGCGTGTTCAATCAGATTGCGGCCGTAATAGCCCGAACTGCCGGTGATCGCGAGACGTTGCATGATTCGATGGCGCAGGGTTCGTGGGTCACAGCGGTCGCTTTGGCCAGCGTCGGCCGCGGCGGGAAGTCTTTGTGAGCAATCTTTGGTACGGATAGAAATCGACTTGAATCGTGTGCCGAACGCTCTGCGTATACCGCTTCGTGATCTTGGCTCGTTGACGCTGAATCTCCGCGAGCATCTCGTCGCGCGGCGGCAGGCCGGACTGCCCAGCGAGCACATCGGCGACCCACTTCGCTTGAGCCTCTGCCAGCGGCATGGTCGCGCCCCACGGCTGCACGAGTCCGATGAAATACAGTCCCGGCTGGTCCGGATGCACGACGTGTTGATACAGCGAGATCTCGTTGTTGAGCGGATCGATGATCTGGCCATCCAGGAACGGAAACGAAATGTTATAGCCGGTACACCACACGATGGTGTCGATCTTCTCGACGCTGCCGTCGACGAACTTCACGCTGTCGCCGCACAACTCCTGCACGTTCGGTTTAATGCGGAGATTGCCATGTCCGAGCACGTTGAAGAGATCGGCCGAGATGGTCGGGTGCTCTTGCAGAACACCGTGCTCCGGTTCGGGCAGGCCGTACCGACTTACTTCGCCACGCGCCACCTGTAAGCTGAAAGCAAAGACTGGCCGAATCGCCCACCAGGGAAGAATCTTCCAGATGACCTTCGGCAGGATGGTATCCATCACCCAACCGAACAAGTATTTCGGAATCACATGAGCCCCACGTCGCACCGACATAAATGTCGCGTCGGCGACACGTGAAGATTCGCACGCGATGTCGCATGACGAATTGCCGAAGCCGACCACCAGCACGCGCTTGCCGGAAAATAACTCCGGCGTGCGGTAATAGTGCGAGTGCATCTGCTGGCCGTGGAACTCGCCGGGATACGTCACCGTGCGCGGGTTCCAGTGATGTCCGTTGGCAACCAGCACTGCTCCGTAACGATTCGTGCGCGACTGACCGTCCGGGCCGATGACCGTCACATCCCAGTCACCGTTATCCTCCTGCGCTTGGCGTGGGTTTCCCGGCCCCGCCGGTTCGACCGAGACCACTTTCGTGCGGAAGGAGATTGTGTCGCGAAAGCCGAAGTGATCGACGTAGCTCTCGAAATACTTCAGCACGTGCGCATGATCGGGAAACGGCACCCAGTCGCGTGGCAACGGGAAATCCGAAAAGGCCATCGTGTCGCGCGACGTGTTGATGTGCAGCGATTTGTAGGCCGAGCTGTGTCCGTTGTCGTTGTTGTACCGCCACATCCCTCCGATGCCGCTGCCAATCTCAAAGCAGTCGTAGGGAATGCCCCGTTCGCGCAGCGTTTTTGCGGCGGCGATACCGGACGAGCCAGCTCCGATGATGCACGCCTTGCGCGGCGAACCGTTGGAAGATGCGATGTCACTCATGCTGCCATGTCGCCATTCGGCGGAATTTCAAACGATTCAACCAGCGAACGAGCAACTCCTGGAGCTCCTGTGTCCGCTCTGCGAAAAACATGTGTCCGGCTCCCGGCCACAAGACCAACTCGGCACCGTGAATTTGATCGAACATCCAGCGCGAGTGCATTCCGAGAATGTACGAGTCCGCTCCGCAACCAGCAATCAGCGTCATGCATCCGATTCGTCTCATCAAATCGGACAAGTCGAATCGAGTGAACTCGCGAAATAACTCGGCGAACACGACTGCATCGTGGTGACCGAACGCTTCAATCCATTCGTCGATTGTTTCTTCACAAGTGGTCAAGGATTGGAAGGCCGCACGACCCGTGATGCCATGCACGAACACGACCGGCGGCCCCGGCGCGGAACCGTTGACGCTGATGGCCGCCAATGTTTGGCCGTGCAAGTCAATGAGCCGGCGATGCTGCGAAGGAACGTTCGTGGTCATGGAACGGTGAGTTTGAAGAGCACATGTTTGCAGGGATCGATCAGGTTGTAGCGAAATTTCGCTTCGTGAATGATCCGCAGATCGAGCGTCTGAAACATGGCTCGCCAAGCCGCGTCATTGAGATAGTTGTACGGCAAGCGGATGCCGTAAGGGGCATTGCCGATGTAGTCCATGATTTTCAAACCCAAGAAATCCCATCCGTTGTCGTAGTAATGATCCTTGATCACGATGTGCTTACGAGAAACTCGCTTGGCCTCTTGGACGACGAGCGCCGGTTCGACGTCGTGGTGCAACACGTCGATGATCATCACGCAATCAAACGAGTGATCGTCGAACGGTAATGTCCGTCCGTCATAGGGGACGATGGGAATCAACGTTTGCGGCGCGACATGCACGTCGCAGCCGATGAACTCCGCGGGGACTTTTTCGCTCAGGGCATGCGCGACCCGGCCGTCGGATGCTCCCAGATCAAGAATCTTCGAGCAGTCGGCCAGATGAGGGCTAAGCCAGTCCACTAAATATCGAGTTCGCGCCGGAAAGAGCACACGCTCGTCGAGACACAACAGAAGTTTGTTGAGCATATTGAACTCCGTGGTTCGCAATATCGTCCGGACTGGGCAGCACAAATCCAGTGAGCCCCGCGGGCTCAACGGGCCGCGAACTGTTGCTCGGAGAGATTGGCATCCATTTGACGAACCGGCGCTGAACGTGACGGACCGGCGTCATGATTTATGTGCCGTGAACGATAGCCCTCGGGATGTGTTCGAAACCATCGCCAGGCGGTTTCCACGATGTCGTCGAGCTGCGTGAATCGCGGAACCCAGCCAAGTTCGGTTCGGATTCGATGGGAGTTTGCGAACAGCTCCGCCGGATCACCGGCGCGTCGCGGGCCGATGACTACGGGAATGGCCTTCTGGGTCACTCGACGAACTGATGAGATGACCTCATTCACCGAATAGCCATGTCCCAAGCCAACGTTGAAGAATTTCGCCTCGCCCGGTCGCGCGCCATCCAGCGCCAGACGATGCGCGGAGCAGATGTCATCGACGTGAATGTAATCTCGAATGCAGGTTCCATCGGGCGTCGGAAAGTCATCGCCATTGACCGTGAAAGATTCACGTTGCCCCAGCGCGGTTTCCAACAAGATCGGAATGACTCGTAAGTGTGGGTCATGGTCTTCGCCTAAAGCCCCGTCCGCCGAGCAACCGGCCACATTGAAATACCGCAGAGCGACGCACCCAAACGAGGGGTCGGCTTGCACGAGGTCGCGCAGCAGTTTCTCGACCAGCAGTTTCGACTGGCCATAAGGATTGCAGGGCCGTTGCGGCGATTGCTCATCCAAGGGCAAGCGCTCGGGAATTCCGTAGGTCGAACAGGTGGAGCTGAAGACAAACCGCTTCACTCCGGCAACTTCCATGGCCTCCAAGAGATGAATCGTGCCCGCCGTGTTGTTCTGCAAGTACCGGCGCGGATGCCGGACCGATTCGCAAACATAACTCAACGCCGCGAAGTGCATGACCGCCTCGACTTCATGCTCGCGCATTACGGCGGTCAACTGCTTCGTGTCCGTCAAATCGATCTGATAGAACGCCGCATCACGATGGACGGCATTCCGATGGCCCCGCGAGAGATTGTCGATCACGACAACGTCTTGTCCGTCTTGCACCAATTGCCGCACGCAATGCGAGCCAATGTACCCCGCTCCGCCAGTGACCAAGATCCGCATTTCTTCCGACCCTTACGTTTGTTGGCAGACAGGAATCTGCGATGGCGTTTTGGCTTGGCTCCGTCCGACACGATCAATCAAGGCCGCCTCCAGGCGATCGACACAAGTTTCGATATCGAAATTCAAGGACGACTCACGAGCTCGCTGGCCGAACTCCCGGCGGTTTGGTTCGTCATTCAATAGACAAATCAACTTTTTCGCCATGTCGCGGGGATCATGAGCGCGACTCAAGTACCCGTTGACACCGTCCTCAATCTGTTCGCTGTTCCCTCCTGCCGCGGCCGCAACCACGGGAGTCCCCGACGCCAGCGCCTCCAGATTCGTCGTGCAAAAGTTCTCTGTCACGGACGGATTCGCGAATACGGCGGCTCGAGCATATAGACCTCTCAAGCTGTCACCGTGCGCTTCGCCCCAAACACGAACTCGTTGTCCAAGACGCTGAGCCTCCACGGCAATCCGGTTGCTCATCGGACCGCTGCCGACCAAAACCAACTGAGCATCTGGAATCGCCTTTTCGACCTCTCGAAAGGCCTTCAGCAAGACCGAGACATTTTTTT
Source organism: Planctomyces sp. SH-PL62 (assembly GCA_945905295.1). Taxonomy (GTDB): domain Bacteria; phylum Planctomycetota; class Planctomycetia; order Planctomycetales; family Planctomycetaceae; genus SXKJ01. The sequence goes on from CAMDPX010000054.1 coordinate 31,112, forward strand.
CTGGAGCAATCCGTCCGACAAACAACACGACACGCGACGTGTCGTCACGCAGGGGATCGAATTGAATGTTGCTGGGATGAAACTTCTCGCAATCGACACCGTGATAAACCAGTGGCTCACAATTCGCTTGGCCGAAGTCACGGAGCTTGGACAGTAAGTAGCGGGAGGTGAAGTAGGTGCAATCATAGGCTTCCGAAAAACGCTGATAGACATACTTCGTCAAGGGGCTGCCGAGCGCGACTAATGTCCGGCCGAAATACTTTTCCGCGTACCCCAGCCAGTCGGTCTCGTACATGCCGACGGTGGGGACTCCCGTTTGTTGGGCGTATTTGAAGCCCACAGGGCGTCCATATCCGCGCAAGAGGAGGGAGCTAAATCCTCGCATTCCCACAGGGTCGACAACCACTTGGATGTCTGGCTGAAAATCGGCCACCAACGCGGCATCATCCCACTCGGTGAATCGTCGCGGTTCCGGATGTTCGTTATTCAGCAGATGCGGGCGAGTCGGGTAGCTTCGTTTGATGAGATTGGGGAATCCCGAATCGTCATACCCAATCATGCTGCGGTTACGCACGTGCTCAGGATACTGCTCGTCGATCTCCGGATGGAGCAGCAAGACTTGATGACCGCGCCTGAGAAGACGAATCAATCGCTGGTGCAGCCCGGTCGCGATTCCTGTGAGAACAGGGGCATAAGAAAACGTGAAGATCGCGATTCGAAGCCGACGGTTTACGCTCGAGGAAGTCGACATGGAGTCTCTTGTGGCATCGTAAAACCAAGAAAGCGGCCGGCCCTAGCCAAGAATCTCCGTATCGCGGGGCGGGAGTGTGCGACGGACACGTTGTAGAGTCAAGTTTTGGCTGAATCGTGAGAATTGTTGCCCATCGGCCGCGACTTTCTGACTCAGCGCAGCCCACTCAATCGGAAAAGTCACCGCGCCTGATCTATCGGTAGAAGGGAAGTCTTCTGCCGCAGCCATTCTTGCCAGGCGGCCAGGCCAACCAGAGGCTTCTGGCAACTTCCGCGCTCGCAGACGAAAACGCGGACCGCGTTCGGCAGCGCGGGCTTATCGAGGAACAGATCGCGCAAGCCCATCGTCAGTTCGTTGTCGGTGTCTTGAGTTCGTCGCAGAGCGATGACGTGATTCGGCCAGAAACACCGCCAATGCTCTTGTATCGCCTGAGTCGTTTCACTGGTGGCGACGGATGGCTCGATCACCACGACTTCGCAACTCGGCCCCAGCATGAAATCGAGTGCCAATAACGATTGCCCACTGGCCAGCGCGAACTTGTCGAGTTGCCCGGACATTGCTTCCAGCGTCGCGTAGGCTTTGCCCAACAGTTGTGGCTGCCCCGTCAGCGCGCCCAATCGCGCGAGCGCATACGCCGCCATGCCGTTGCCCGACGGCGTCGCGTTGTCCTGAGTGTCCTTTAAACGCGTGACGAGTTGCTCGTGGTCGCTGGACGTGTAATAGAATCCGCCTCCGTGCGGGTCTTCGAACCGCGCGAGCATCTGGTCCGCGAGTTCGAGGGCGATCGTCAACCAGCGTGGCTCGAACGTCACTTGATAAAGGTCGATCAGCCCGTCGATCAGACAGGCGTAGTCGTCGAGATACGCATTGAAACGTGCTCGGCCATCTTTGAAGGCGTGCAGTAATCGTCCGTCAGCGTCACGCATGTTGGCCAGGATGAAGTCGGCCGCTTCGCAAGCAGCGTCGGCGTAACGTGGCTCGCCGAGTATCGCCGCCGCCTGCGACATCGCGGCGATCATCAAGCCGTTCCAACTCACGAGCACCTTGTCATCTCGTGCGGGAGCGATTCGCTGAGAACGTGCGGCAAACAGCTTCGCTCGGCAGCGAGCAAACATTTCGTGGGGCACGTTTTCAACGTGCCCGTCCTGTCCGGCTCCGTCTTTCACGGGCACGTCGAAAACGTGCCCCACGTTCGGGAGGTTGAGAATGTTGTGGCCTTCCCAGTTGCCATGCGGCGACACGTCATAGGCATCGCAGAATAACGGACCCTCGTCCGGGCCGAGCAATTCGAGAATCTCATCCTGGGTCCACACGAAGAACGTGCCTTCCTCCCCTTCGCTGTCGGCGTCTTGAGTGCTGTAGAAGCCGCCGCCCGGTTGAGTCATCTCGCGCAGCACATAGTCGAGCGTCTCGCGGACCACGCGGGCATCGTTGGGATTGCCGGTCGCCTGAAAGGCTTCGAGGTACGTCTGCGTCAGCAGCGCGTTGTCATAGAGCATCTTCTCGAAATGCGGAGCCAGCCAATGCCCGTCGGTCGAATACCGATGAAACCCGCCGCCGAGTTGATCGTAGAGGCCGCCCCCCGCCATCTTGTCGAGCGTCAGACGCACAGCGTCGAGAGCCTGTTGATCGCCGAATCGCTTCCAGCAGCGTAGTAGCACGCGGAGATCCATCGGATGCGGAAACTTCGGAGCGCCGCCGATGCCACCTTCCTGCCAATCGACTCGCCGCAGAAATTCCCGCATCGCGCCGCGCAGCGTTTCGAGGTTCATGCCAGAGCGCGGCAACGATTCGTTCGTCGCGCGGATCAGCTCTCCAGTCAGTTCTTCCGCACTGCGCAGCACGTCGTCGCGGCGATTGGTCCAAGCGTCGGCGACCCCCTTCAGGATGTCTCGAAAGCCCGGCAGCCCCATGCGTGACACCGGCGGCCAGTACGTCCCGCCGAAGAACGGACGCAAGTCGGGCGTCAGGAACATCGACATTGGCCAGCCGCCGCGGCCGGTCATCATCTGCACCGAAGTCATATAAATCTGATCGAGATCCGGCCGCTCTTCCCGATCGACTTTGATGCACACGAAGAGCTCGTTCATCCGCTGCGCGATGTCCGCGTTCTCAAAGGACTCGTGCTCCATCACATGGCACCAGTGACACGCGCTGTAGCCGATCGACAGAAAGATCGGCTTCTCGAGTCGTCGGGCCAGCGACAACGCCTCCTCGCCCCACGGATACCAATCGACTGGGTTGAAGGCGTGTTGCAAGAGGTACGGGCTGGTCTCGCCGCCCAGGCGATTCGGCTCGGCGCGTCGTGAGGTCGAAGGATCGTGGGGAGTGCTCATTGCTGTGGCTTTCGGTTGGTCATCATAAGTGAGACCGGAAGCTACTCGACCGCAGAAACCGGTGAAATGGTTGGCTGTCCGTCAGGGGTCAGGTCTTCAAATTTCATTTTGGGCATCGCGAATGAAGTGCGATGTTGGTTGGAACGGCGGTGTGAAAAGTGAGTCCACGGTGGATTGCTAGGCCCAAAATGAAATTTGAAGACCTGACCCCGGCTCGCTCGCCAGAACACGCGCGTGTTTCGGACAAAGACTCGCTGCGACAAGAACGCGATTGCCGTGTGAGTTCGTTTGCGTGAGACTCGTGCCGACTTGTTGGCCGTTGAGATTCCCACGATGCGTGTGCTCCTATTGATCGTCTGGCTGCTCGCATTCGCGACGTGCTTCGTCCGGGCCGAGGAACCGCCCCACGAACTCACGCCGGAGCGGCGGTTGCATCGCGTCACGTTCAACGACGCGAAGTCCGTGATGAGATCGGTGGAAGCGCGCGTGCTGCTGGAAGCTCAGGACGGCGGGCTATTGCTGGAAGCACGCGACGGCCGGTTGTGGAACGTCACACCGAAGCAACTTCAAAAGCATGAGAGCACCGACAACGAGTTCAAGCCACTGAGCGCGGATGAGCTGGGCCAGCAACTATCGCGTGAGGTTGCCGAACTGGGCATCACGACGCCGACGCAGATTGTCGTCACGAAGCATTATGTCATTTGCTCAACCGCCGGACGGAAGTACGCCGAATGGTGCGGATCGCTTTTCGAGCGATTGCATGACGCCTTCCATGCGTACTGGAAAGCCGCCGGCCTAGAACTACGAGAGTCGGAGTTTCCACTGCCAGCCATCGTGCTGAAGGATCACACGCAGTTCACCGAGTTCGCTGCCAAGCACGATCGACCGGATGCGGCGCAGTCGCCGGGATATTTCTCCGAGCCAACCAATCGAATCATCCTGTTCGATTTGACCGCCGGCCCGAACTCGCCACCGGCCCAGACGGCGGCCGACATTCAGCGGAAGATCGCCGCATCGCCGTTCAACGTGGCCACGACGATTCACGAAGCGACACATCAGATCGCATTCAACAGCGGGCTGCACACTCGGTACGCCGACAACCCGCGCTGGCTGACCGAAGGGATGGCGATGTTCTTCGAGGTGCCGGATCTCGACAGCCGCACCGGCTGGAAGTCGATCGGCCGCGTGAATGCTCCGCGACGCAAAGAGTTTCGCGAGACATCACGCTCGCCAAGCGAGGCGGTTCCGCTGACTGAATTGATTCGCGAGGACGATGTGTTCTTGAAAGAAGGCAAAGCACGAGCCGCGTATGCGGAGTCCTGGGCGTTGACCTTCTATCTGCTCAAGACTCGGCGTGAGGACGTTGTGTCGTATCTGAAAACAATTCAGAAAAAGCCGCGACTCATTGCCGATGAGCCGGACGTCCGCCTGCGCGAATTCGAGAACGTGTTTGGTGATTCGGAGACGCTCGAACGCGAGTGGAAGAAGTGGATGGCAACGCATTAGCCAAAACAGCAAAGGCGAGCGGGGCGGCGTCGGTCCCCGGTCTCTCGGTCTGGGATTCAACACACCGGGGGGCTGACGCCCAATGGCACTTACTTTGTCGCATTGGGTTTGGTCTTTCGAGTTCCACTGGTGGATTTTGAACGTTTTGGGAGAGCTTGTCTGGGATAGCTGCGGTGAGGACGGATCGGGAGTTTTTTTTGTTGGGCGATGT
>CAMDPX010000055.1 GCA_945905295.1 Planctomyces sp. SH-PL62
CGTTCAAATTACAAAATTGCCTCGGCAACTTTGAAATTTGAACGCCCGGCCCCAGCGTTTACGAGCGTAACGCCTCCGCGAACCGTTCGATCTGCCAGTCCGAGTCTTCCGCGCCCACCGAGACGCGAATCAGATGCCGCGAGATGCCGCAGCTCTCCGCGAAATCCAGCTCGCGGTAGTGCGCCAAAATTGTGAACGGACAGCAGAGCGTGAAGCTGGTCCCCAAGTTCGGCCCTTTGGAGATTTGCAGCGCATCGTAAAACCGCTCGGTCTTCGCCGCCGCATCGCGCAGCACCACCGAGAACAGTCCGCCGAACCCGCCTCCCGGACGGAGATGCCGTTCGTAATTCGCACGGTCAACTCGCGCCGGATAAAAAACGTCGGCCACCTCCGGACGCTCGGCGAGAAACTCGCACAGTCGCGCTGCGTTGGCGTTGATCTTCGGAATTCGCTCGGCCACGTCGCGTGAGTTCCGTTCCAGCACGATCGCATCTTCGCCGTAGAAGATGTCCTCGAACTCTTCGTCCAACAGCCTCTTCAATCGTTCGTAGTACGGCCGTTCGCGATTGAGCACCAACGAACCGGCCAGCACATTGCCGGCACCAGAAAAGTATTTCGTGAGGCTCGTGGCCACGACATCCGCGATCGGCAGCGTGTCGAGATTCACGCAGGCCGCCAGCGTGTCGTCGATCAACAACGGGAATTCATGTCGCAACGACAACTCACTGAGCCGCGCGACGTTGGGACTGCCCAGCAACGGGTTCCCCGGCAGCTCAACGAACAAACCCAACAGCGGTTCCGCAGCCAGACGTTCGACCTCCGCGATGTCGGCTTCTGTACCGCGCGGAAAGAAGACGACTGCTTGCTCGGCCGGACGCAGGTGCGACAGGCGTTGTTGCACCTTGAGGTTGTCGACGTAGGGAAACCCAAACTGAATGCTGCGTGATTCCGGTCGCAGTCGCTGAAACAACCGATACGCCGTGAAGATCGCCGCCATGCCGGACGGAAACAGATAAACGTCGTCCGCCGAGCAACCTTGCAAGCTGGCGACTCGCTCGCGAATCGATCGCTTCTCAAGCAATCCATCGGGCGAACTGAGTTGTCCAAGCAACGCCGCTGCGTGCCGAGATGGAACAATCTCTCCCGCGTGTTGCCAGAACGCTTTCGCCGTGTCGCGTGCAGCAATCGGCATCAGCACGGCATGCACGCCATCGCCCAAGCACTCGGCGATCCGCACGTTCGCTCCCGTCTCGCGACGCACGAACTCCGCACACCGTTGCGCAACGCGCTGTGACGGAAACGCGATCGCGCATTCGCCCGGGCCAGCCAACCGGCGCTCACATTCCGCGAACAATCGCGCGGTGTCGGGATGAAAGAAGAAGCGCGGATACCCGCACTGCATCGCACCGGTGACCGCCGGATCGGCCTCTTCATAGCCGATGTTGTCTTGCCAACGAGGCAAGCAGACCGACACCGCATGTCGTTCTTCAGGGATCGGGTAGCCCAGGTCCGCACCTTGCCAGCGAGTCACAAACTTCGGAGTCGTCATGAACGAATCACATTCCTCAAACAAATGGCGAACAATCTCAGTCGCACCATGTTCTCACAGGCTCTTCAAGATTTCCACACGCGGCGAACTCTGAGAAGGCAAACAGCCCGACGAATCAAAGGAGACGACGAATACGGCCGGCCTCAGATCATTCGTCGTCTCCTTATATTCGTCGGGCTCCTGTTGCTGTTGCTGAATAACCGCCAGACGACGCTCGCCTGTTTCATTCACGGCCGCGTGAGGTATAGACTGTCGCCATTGATCAGTCATTGTTCGAGGTTTCGCCGAATTCACCCCGCGCTCTCTGAAGAAGGAGACGTCGATGACTCGTGGATCTTGCCTGCTGTTCGCCGCATTGTGGATGGCGTCCTGCCCCGCGCTCACTCACGCCCAACTCGTCCCGGAGATTGGCTACGTCTACCCCGCTGGCAGCCGAGCCGGCGCAACGGTCGATGTGGTCCTCGGCGGATACGACTGGACGCCGGACATGCAACTCTTCGTGCATGACCCGCGCATCAAGCTGGAGATCGTCGGCCCGCCGTCGCAGGTGCTGATCTCGGAGCCGCCGTATTGGTTCGGCTACAAGGCACGCGGTTTTGCCTGGCCTTTGGCTCGCGAGTTCAAAGCCAAGCTGACAATCCCCGCCGACGTCCCGCCGGGACTGGTGAAGTGGCAAGTCGCGAACGCGAACGGTGCGTCGCCCGTCGGAACATTCCATGTCGGCAACGTGCCGGACGTCGTCGAGGATGCGAAGCGCAAGACCGCTCAACCGCTCCCCGCGTTGCCGGTGACGGTGTCCGGCCAGATTCGTCGTATCGAAGAAATCGACCGCTATCAATTCAGCGTTCCGAAGGCCGGGCCGGTGACAATCGAACTCCTCGCGCGGCCGTTCGGTTCGATGTTGCACGGCATGCTGCAAGTGCGTGATGCGAGCGGCAAGTTGTTGCTGGATGTCTCTGATTCTGAAGGCCGTGACATCGTGACGACGTTCATCGCTCAAGCGGATGCGAAATACGAACTGAGCCTGCACGATCTCGACTTCGCCGGAGATCGGTCCTACGTCTATCGACTGACACTGACCGCCGCGCCGCACGTCATCGCAGCGTATCCGGCCGCCGGCAAGCGCGGCGAAACGCGCAAGGTGGAGTTTGTCGGGATCGGCCTCGCGACGGGCGCTCCGCAACTGGAGTCGGTCATACGCGACGTCGCGTTTCCAACCGCCGCGGACGCCTCTTCGTTCGCATATTCGTTGGAGACACCGTTCGGCAACGCGAAGCCGCACACGCTGCTCGTGTCGGATGTGGCTGAGCAAGTCAAACCTGCCGGCGCTGCGATGCCGCTGACCGCACCAATCGGCGTCACAGGGTTTCTCGAAACTCGGTTCGGCGCGGACTCATTCACGCTCGAACTCAAGAAGGGTGAGAAGTGGGAACTCAACGCCGTCGCCCGCGCGATCGGCTCGCCGTTGGATCTCGAACTGCAAGTGCTCGGCCCCGACGGCAAACAGGTCGCGACCAACGATGATGAAAAGGGGACGACTGATGCCTCGCTGTCGCTCGCAGTGGCTGTTGACGGAGCCCACCGAGTGATCGTCTCCGACCGCTCTGGCAAAAGCGGCGCGCGCACGGCCAACTATCGGCTGAGCATCGAGCCTCCGCGCGAAGACATCGCGATCACATTCCCAACGCAGCTTCCCGTCGTTGTTGGCACCGCCGCGAAGTTGGCGATCAAGGTCGTGCGCGATGGCGGTTTCGCGGGCCCGATCCCGCTGAAGCTGGAAGGACTCCCCGCAGGAGTCACGGTCCCGGCTGACTTGGCGATCCCCGAAAAGAAGAACGATCTCGTGATCGACCTGACCTGCGCCGCCGACGCCGCAACAACCGCGAGTCTTTGCACAATCACAGCCACACCGACGCTCAACGCACAGCCGGCGACGCGCAAAGCGGGCACGGTGCTGCTCGCGATCACGATGAAGCCGCGCATCAAGCTCATGCCGGAAGGGCTCGACGACGTCAGCAAAGTTCACCGCGGCAGCACGCACCTGTTCCCGTTCAACATCGAACGGCTCGAAGGTTTCGCCGGCCCGATCACGCTGGAGATGACCGCGAAACAGCAGCGTCATCGACAAGGACTCGCCAGCGACGAGTTCCTCGTCCCCGCCGAAGCCAAGCGGGTCGAGTACCCGATCTTCGTCCCCGAATGGATGGAGACCGCCAAGACCAGCCGCATGATCGTCAACGGAGCCGTGAAGGTCGCCGACCCGAAAGGCAACGTCCGCACGCTCCTGCAAAAACAAGAACTTCGAGTCGGCATCCTCCCCGAAGGAGCATTGATGAAGCTCAGCCACACGGCCGGCGAGCCGACCGTAACGCTTGGCGGCGAAATACGTATCCCCTTGGCGCTATCGCTTGCCTCCGAACTGCGCGATGCCATCAAGATCACGGTCATGCCATCCGAAGATCAAACCAACTTGCTGTCCGCCGAACCGATTCCGTTGTCCGCAGGGCAGAAGGAGACGACGTTGATCGTCCGTGTTGCCAACGATGCCAAGCTCGTCGGCGAACAATCGCTGGTTATTCGAGCCGCGACGTTGCGAAACGGCTACCCGGTCATTTCCGAAACGACGGTCCTGCTCACGGTGAAGGCGGCACAGTGACTGTCCCTGTGAAGACCGACGAAACCTTTGAGCAAGCGGCTCACGCGATCGCCGAAGCCGACGCGCTGCTGATCGGCGCGGGGGCCGGCCTGGGAGTCGATTCCGGCCTGCCGGACTTTCGAGGCAACGACGGCTTCTGGAAGGCGTATCCGCCGTTTCGTGGAATGTCATTCGCGTCGGTCTCGAATCCGATTTGGTTTCGTGACGATCCGGCGCAGGCCTGGGGCTTCTTCGGGCATCGGCTGAATTTGTATCGCGACACGCCGCCTCATGCGGGCTTTCAGATTCTGCGACGATGGGCCGAGTCTCGTCCAAGCGGCTACTTCGTCTTCACGAGCAACGTCGATGGTCACTTCGCGCGAGCAGGCTTTGAGGAAGGGCGAATCCTCGAATGCCACGGTTCGATTCATTTTGCTCAGTGCGTGCGCGGTTGCTCGCGAGACTCCGCCGTAGCTTGGGACTCCGTCCCGAGCATCTGGCCGGCGGACGACATTCAAATCGAAGTAGACATCACTAGCGTCCGCGCGACCTCGCCGTTGCCGACGTGTCCTCGGTGCGGTGGGTTGGCTCGGCCCAACGTGTTGATGTTTGGCGATAGCGATTGGATTTCCGATCGCACGTCTGATCAAGAAGAGCGTTACCTTCGCTGGTTAAAGACGGTCGCCAGAAAACGAGTGGTTGCGGTCGAATTCGGAGCTGGCTTGGCGATTCCCACTGTCCGCTACGAATGCGAACGACGAGCCGACCTGCTGATTCGAGTCAATCCGCGCGAATCGGAGACGCCGCGCGGTGGAATCTCGCTCGCGTGCGGTGCCTTGGAAGCGATTCAACGAATCGATCCGTTGTGGCCTCCCACCTGACCGAGCCATCGTTTCGCGGAGCCTTGTGCCTGTGCTGGATTCGTATGGATCGAAAACTCCGAACGGATGGACTGAGTACGATGACTCGGCGTGACCGGGTGACCGAATTCTTGATTTGCCTCTGCTGAAAGTACCGCAACGATGACGCGCGCGACCTGCGATTCACGATCAACATTTCGCGTGGCTGTTGGCACGCTGTTGTTGGCCATGCTTGTTCTGGGCTGGACCGCGATCGGCCAAGAGAAGCCGGCTGCTCCCGGCGCTGTCACTCCGAACGCTGCGATTGACGAAGCAGCGTTCAAAGAACACATACAGCCGCTGCTGAAGACATTTTGTGTGCGTTGCCACAACGCGGATGAGATGGAGTCAGGGATTCGAGTCGATCAACTCACAGCCTCGCTGGAGGAGAAACAGATTCCTCTTTGGAAAGGAATTCAAAAGCAGGTATCGGACGGTGCCATGCCGCCGGAAGACGAACCTCAGCCAACGGCCGAGCAACGGAAGTCGTTCGATGGATGGATCACGCGGGCGATCACAGCGGCCCGATCTCGACCTTCGCCGAAGAATGGTTCCGTGCGACGACTCACGGTCTCGCAATACCGGAACACGCTCAGAGATCTGTTGGGACTGGAAGAGGATCTCACCGATGCACTTCCTCCGGATGGCATCTCCAAAGATGGCTTCGCCAATAACGGGCAGTCGTTGCTGCTATTGCCGTTGCAGGTGGAGACCTACTTCGACATCGCCGAGAAAGCCCTCGACCTGTGCATCGTCGATGAGGACTCAAAGCCGGTGATTCAAAACTTCCGCATGGATTTCGGAGCCTCGATCAATCCGCAGCCCTGTCCCGACAAGCTGGTGCTTGGCGCGCTGAACATGCTGTTGAACAACGCGGACTTCATGGTGACCGAACTGAAGCCCACGAAGCCGTTCGACTTTCAACCGTTCGCGATGAAGACCCAGCACGAGTTCATTGAAGGCTACGTCGGCAACGACACGATCCGGGCTTGGAAGAAATTCGACAGTATCTATCACTCGGTCTTCGCCTGCGTGCGCGGGACGCCGGGGTATCCAAAAGGGGAACCTCATCAGGCCGTGCCCGGCGGTTTGCTATTGCGGCCGGCGATTCCGAGCCCGGAGATCTTTGGGCAGTCGAACACCTACGGGCCGATGGCGAATTTCAAAATCTCATTACGCGAGCTGCCGGAGCAGGGAAACTTCCGCGTCACGGTGAAGGCCGCACGCTATGACGATGGGCTGCTGCTGGATGCTGGTGCCCCCGTAGCCACGCTCGCCAAGAGCGTGGGAGAAACGCGTGAAGCCCCACGCTCTGGTGAGCGTGGCTACGGCTCAGCGATCGTTGCCGACTTGTCGACCTCACCCGAAGCAACGATCAACATTCCGCACGACGGCATCTATCAAGTCGATGTGCATTGTGCGACGGGCAAGTCGCAGGGGCTGTTGTCATTGGATTTGGGCGAGCGGCGCTTTGCGGGGCAGCTCATGGAACGGGAGGGCGAGGCTCCCGCCGAGCCGCGAACGAACAAAGATGGCTCGGCGGGAGCCTCGCCCTCCCGGATGACAGCCTTCATGCTCGTGCGATTGCCGGCCGGTGAGCTGAAGCTTGCGGCGAAGTACGGAGACAACTCTCGACTGCGTCGCATCGCCTTCAGTCGATTGAACGACGACAGCGAGCTGGCTCGACGGTTCAAGACGTTCGAGCAACGCTCGCCGTCGCTGGGTGTGTATCTCGGCCTGCGTCGCGACTGCGGCAGCACGTTGACGCAGGTCGGTGCGCCGCGGCCCGTCTCGAATCGCGAACTTCAAGAGTTTGTCTTCGAGGGAGCGATCAACGATTTCCCGACTCCCGACGTGGAGAAGGACAACGTCAATTATCTGGCGGGCATTCGCGAGATCGGGGTCCGCAGCGAGTACACCGACGGACGCGACATGCCTCGGCTGCTCGTGCGATCGGTCGAGTTCGAGGGACCGTTTTATGAGTCATGGCCACCGGCCACTCATCGCAACATCTTCATCGAGTCGCCCCACAAACCCGTGGAGCACGTTTCCAACGTGCTCAAAGAAAATGAAAAGCGGCACGTTGAAAACGTGCCCCACTACGCTCAAGACGTGATCCGCTCGTTCGCTACGCGAGCCTTTCGCCGACCGGTGACGGCTTCTGAATTGGAAACGTACTTCGGAGTCTGGAAAAAATCGTTTGCTGAGAAGCGGGAGGGCGAGGCTCCCGCCGAGCCGCAATCCGGAAAAGACGGCTCGGCGGGAGCCTCGCCCTCCCGAAATCCGGGTTTCCGCCAAAGCATCAAGGACACGCTGCTCGTCGTGCTGACGTCGCCTCAGTTCTTGTTCTTGATCGAGAACAGCAGCAGCCCGGCCGCAGAAGATCTCGATCCCTACGAACTGGCTTCAAAGCTGTCGTACTTCCTGTGGAACGCGCCACCGGACCAACGGCTGCTCGACCTCGCCGCGAAGAACTCGCTGCATCAATCGCTGGATGCGGAGATCGAGCGAATGATTCGCGACCCGCGTTTCGGACAGTTCATCAGCGAATTCGCGTCGCAGTGGTTGAGCCTCGACAAGTTCGATGTCGTGGCGGTCGATGCGAAGCGATACCAGAAGCTCACCCGCGATACGAAGACACAATTGAGGCAAGAGCCGATCCAGTTTCTGCGATATCTGATCGAACAAAATTTGCCGTTGCGAAACGTGGTTCAATCGGACTTCCTCGTCGCCAACGAAGTCACCGCGAGCTACTACAACCTCGCCGATCGCACGGAAAACGGATTCCGGTTCGTCCCGATCAAGCACGAGAACGAAAACCTGGGAGGCGTGCTGACTCAGGCCGGCATTCTCGCGGGGCTGTCCGATGGCCGAGAATCCAACCCCATCAAACGCGGAGCTTGGCTGGCCAGAAAGATCATCGCCGAACCCCCCGATGATCCGCCGCCAAACGTGCCGCAGCTCAAGGAGGATGACGGCGCGAAGCTGACTCTTCGTGAGAGGCTGGAACGACACCGCAACCAGAAAGGCTGCGTGAAATGTCACACCGGCATCGACCCGTGGGGCATTCCGTTCGAGACGTTCGATGCCGGCGGCCTGTTCAAGAAAGATTCTGCCGTCGATGCCCATTCGACTCTTCCGGACAAAACCGAGATCAAAGACCTGAATGGTCTGAAGGCTTATCTTGCCCATGACCGAATCGATCAGGTGGCCTTCAGTTTTCTCAAGCACACCGCCTGTTATGCTGTCGGTCGCAGCCTGACCTACAACGAACTCGTGCTCCTCCAAGAACAGAGCGTCAAACTGCAAGCCAACGATTACCGCCTGCAAGACTTGCTCAGGTACATCATCAAGAGCGATTTGTTTTTGAAGAAGTAACTTTCACAAAGGCAGGGCCTCGGTCCCGGCCAATTCAATCCGAGTAATCGAGACAGAGTTCCAATTTCCTTTCCTTGGAATTTCACATGACTTCATCACTTCCGCTGAATCGTCGTGCGGTCCTCAAAGGCTTGGCTGGAGTCACGCTGGCTCTGCCGTTGTTGGAGGCGATGGGGAAGGAAGTCGCGGCGAAAACTCCGCGGCGGTTCTGTGCGATGTACACGGCCAACGGGATGTCGTTGCCGAATCCGAAGCATGGGATCGACGAATGGAGCTGGTTCCCCAAGACCGAAGGCCGCGCGTTCGAGTTCGGGAAATCGACCGAGCCGCTCAAGGCGTTTCGGGAGAAGCTCAGCTTTCTCGGCGGGCTGCATCATCCAAACGGGACGAAGGCCGATCCGCATCTTTGCTCGGACATGTGGCTGACAGGTGCTCCGCTGCACAATCCGAAGCCGGGGATGTTTAACTCGGTAGCGCTCGATCAAGTCGTGGCGTCCCACACGAAACAGTTCTGTCGGCAACCGTCGCTGGTGTTGTCGATCGATGCCGGCGTCGGGTTTTTGTCGCGGACGGGGACGATCTCATACAACCTGGAAGGGAAGCCGATCCCGGCTGAGAACAATCCGCGGCGGGTGTTTGACCGGCTGTTTCGTGGCGATCGCACATCGCTCGCCGCGCAGCGCAAGCAACTTCAGCGGCGCATTAAGCTGGTCGACGCCGTGCTCGAAAGTTCCAAGTCGCTCAACAAGCAACTGGGGCAATCCGACCGAGAGAAGATGGACCAGTACCTCACGTCGCTGGATGAAATCGAGTCCCGGCTGACCGCTTCGGAGAAGTGGATCGACATCCCGCTCAAGACGCAGGATTACTCGCACCTCAATCTGGACGCGACCTCGGAGGGCGAACCGGCTGAGTACTACCGCAACATGTTCGACCTGATCGCGCTGGCGTTCGACGCGGACATCACGCGGTCGGTGGCGTTCATGCTCAATCGCGAAGATGGCATGGGAGTCAGCGACACGTTCCCGATCAAGCTGGGCTTGGGTAAGACGCATCACAACTTGTCGCATGCCGAGGACAAGGAAGGGCAACTCGCGTTCGCCAAGTACGACCTGTTCCTCAGCGAGCAGATCGCTCACTTCCTGCGCCGCCTGGAGGAATACAAAGACAACTCTGGCAGCGTGCTCGACAACACGATTGTGTTGTTCGGCAGCGGAGCCAGCACGACGCACTATCCGAAGAATCTGCCAACGCTGATCGCCGGCGGCTCAAACATGGGGCTGAAGCACGGCACCTACTGGCGCGGCAAAGACACGCGGATGGCCAACGTCTTTCTGAGCATCCTGCGCTCGATGGGCATCGAACAGGAATCGTTCTCCGATAGCTCCGGCACGTTGAGCGATTCGATCTTCGCGTGATCGAAATGGCCGCGCATGCCCTCTCGAGACATCTCGATTTGTCGCAGGGGAACGTCATGAAGTTGTTGTCGGCAATGTTGCTCATCGTCGTCGCCTTTCCGTTGTTGGCAGCGGAGCCGATGACTCCCAACGTTTGGAGGAAGGTCGCGCCGCCGATTGCCGGTCAGCGGTGGGATGTGCCGTTGGGTGTTGCGGGAACGTCGGGGCCGTTGCTGGTGCTCGGTGGCCGCACATCGTGGGCGGAGTACAAGAAGCCGAGACCGTATGACGTGCTCGCGTGGAACGTGGCGGACAATGAGTGGGACAATCAATTCCCGCTCGGCAAGGATTGGGGGCCGCCGCGCGGGCCGGCGAACGCTCCGGCTTGGAAGGACGAGCACTTTCTTTTCCGCGATGTCGAAGGGAACACGCGGCCGAACTGGACGGTCTATGGGACGTTTTCGCTCGGACAGAAATACGACTTCGATCCCGACACGAAGAGGTTTTACTTTCACGCTCACGGCCAGACCTTCAGCTACGACCCGGCCGATCGGACGTGGGCCGATCTGAATCCGCCGACGAGTCCCACTAGCGAACTCGGCGGCATCTTGTTGTGGAGTTCGATGTGTTACGACTCGCACCGGAAACGCTTCGTGCTGTTCGGCGGCGGCAACATCCCGACCGAGCGTGGCGATCCGGGGACTTGGGTTTACTCGCCCAAGGACAACGCCTGGATCCAATTGAAACTGGATCGGCAACCGCCGCCGCGAGCGAACTCGCGACTCGCCTTCGATCCGGTGGCAAAGAAGATCGTGCTCTTCGGTGGCGATCAGCTTTCGCAACTCATCAACGACACTTGGACGTTCGATGTCGTCTCCGATCGTTGGGGGGAATGTCAGCCAACGATCAGCCCATCACCGCGAGCCGGTCACGCCTTGCTGTGGTTGCCGACGTCGAAGCGGTTGCTGCTGCTCGGCGGATATGGTTACTCGTCGACGACCGAGTACGTCGCGTCGCTGTATCGGTCGTTGCCCTGGGAAGCGTGGCTGTTCGACACGGCAACAAGCCGATGGCAACTCGTCCGGCGTTGGGATGCGAAGGAGTCGCCCCGAAGTCCCGCGAATTTCTTTCTGAGTGCCGCGGTTCAAGCACGCTCACCTCACGACCTCATCACGGTGTTGGCCGACGGGACTTGGCAATGCGTGTTGGAGGCGAAGAGCGATGAAGAAGGAACACGCACGTGGGGCGTGTCTCCGAAGTCGGTTGAGCGACGCACGGGCTCGTATGACCCCGCTTGGTATCAACAAGACGTGCCGCCTGCCGAGCCGGAACGAGTGGCCGCCGAGCTTCGCGACTTGCCGGTGAATCGGTGGGTGGCTCGTCCGACTCCGAAGCGGCCGGGAATGAACATGGATTGGGGCTCGGCAGTCTTCGCGCCGGAGTTGGATCAGATCATTCGCTTCTCCGGCGGGCACTCGGCCTACAGCGGCACGGCACCTCAGGTCTACGACGTGAAGACCGATCGCTACTCATTGCCGTTCGCGCCGGAGCTGCCGCTGGAATTCGTCTACAGCAACGACCAAGTGCGCGGCGAATGGAGCTTCGCGGGCAACCCGTGGATGACCGGGCACACTTACAAATCGACCGGGTACGACTCGCGGCTGCGATGCTTGGTCTTCGCGCCGCATGACTTCACTTACTTCTTTGATTCCACGACCGGCCGTTGGACGCGAGGGCCGGAACGCAATCCGTATCGCGCCGACTTCTACAACGTCACGCTCTGTTCGACGCCTCAAGGCACGATCGCTTGGGGAGACAAACGCGAAGGGGGCGGCACCGGCTTGTGGCGGCTCGATGCGAACGAGCGCGTGTGGCGACCGCTCGAATTGCGCGGCCCGTTGCCGTCGAAGTCTCCGGATCAGCATGGGATGGCTTACGACTCGAAGCGCGATCGCCTGCTGTTCTTCTCCGGGAATGACAAGAACCGAGGAGATGTCGCGGCCTACGAGTTCGCATCGGGTGAAGCTCGTTGGTTGGATGCCAAGGGCAAAGCGATGGCGGGGGTGCCTTCACGCGAGACGGTCTATCTGCCGGAAGCGGATGCCGTGTTGCTCGGAGCGCGAGTCGCGATCGAGGACAAACTTCACTGGCTGATTTACGACTGTGCCAGCAATGCTTGGCGTGGGATCGAGTTGCCGGGTGATGACCCGATCGGCAAGGGAACTGTTGGCCGAACCTTCAATAACTCGATGGGCCTGATGTACGACTCGAACCACAAGCTTATCTGGGCCGTCGGTCAATACAGCCAAGTCCATGTGCTGAAAATGGACGGCACCGCTTCACGGTCACTGACGAAACCGGGGCCGTAGAACCGCATGCGAGTCGCGGAGCGACTGTGAAGCTTTCGTGGAGCACGTTTTCAACGTGCTCGAAAATAGTCCGATCGGGCACGTTGAAAACGTGCCCCACGTCATTTACTCACAGCCTCGGAGCGACTCGCCTACGTAGCTCAGCCGCTCCGCGACTGAGATTCACTTCGGCGGAACGTACCCCTTCGGAGGGGTTACGACTTCAAAGTCCGAGCCTTTCACTTTCCGCAGTTCATCGTGCAACACCGGAATCCGCTCGTCGGGTGCGACGGAGACGGCCCAGTCGATGCCGTTGTCGGCGTTGAGCATGCCGTAACGCTTCAACGCTTCGAGGATCGTCTTCACTTCGGGCGAGAATTTTGAAGTGTCGAAGTCCTTCCGCAAGCGGAATCGCTCCCCCATGCGCGGCAGATTCTCGTCGTTGCTCCGGCTGGCGAAGTGCGTCGCGGGATAAACGTAAGCTCGGCGCGTCTTGACGAAGGTGGCTCGCAAAGCGTGCTCGATCTTGCCGCGCTTCAGTTCGTCGTAACGGACGATCGAGGGAAAGATCGGCAACCCGGCCGCGTCGGAACTGGTCCAGCCGTCGGGCCGCAGTCGGTTGGATGCGAGGTCAAAAATCGAAGCCTGCTCGGCCTTCCAGCCGGAGTCGGTCTTCGTCAGGCGGTAGAACTCATACAGCTTGCGGTTGACCGGATCGACAACAATGCCGTGCCGATCCGCATCGAGCGTTGGCTTGCCACGTTGAACATCCTCCAGCGTGAGACTCTTCGTGGCCGAGTCCCGTTTGAAGTTCGCGGGCCAACCCTCGATCGTGGCGTTGTCGGGAACGGGATATGGTCCTTTGTCCGATTCTTCGGAGTACGCGGCGAGCTTCACGTCGACCATCTTCTGATCCGGCGGGACGAGCACGAAGCTCATGTCCGGGTTGTAGCGCAGCGGCTTGTTGCCACCGATCGCGGCGATCATCCCCTTCGAGTTCGGATGCAGCGGCCACTCATCGACCGGAATGTTCCACGGGTTGTCCGGCGGAAACACTTCCAATGCGGAGACAATCGCGTCGGCTTCGGGAGTATCGAACTGAATCGCTCGTTCGAGCTTCGGCATCTTGGCCGCCTTGAGCCGCGCAAGCCGATCCTTGTCGACGGTCACTCCGGGAACTGGCGCGTTGTTGACGGGGGCATTGGTCGCTCCACCCTCTAACCGAAGATCACCCAACACCAACGTCGGAGTCTTGCCTCCAGCTTCCGCCAAGTACCAGCGTTTGACGTTAGCCAGATCGGGCTGACTGTCGTTGGTATTCCGAAACTTGCCGATCTCTAACACTACTTCGCTCTTACCCGGCTTGATCGCGATCGGCACGACCACCCGAGTCGCGAAGTTCGTCGATCGACCATGCAGCACATTCAGATCCAGCGTTGCTTCGGCACCAGGATTGATGATCTGGAATCGCAGCCGCTCAAACGGGGTCCAGTCCGTCACTCGCGTCCGCTGGCCGATGCTGCCACCCGTCCTGAACGTGACCTTCATCCCTTTGCCACCAAGTGCCGGCTCATCCACGATGACCGGTTTGGGTTGCTCATCAGGACTGGTGTCGGAGGTCGTTTCTCCGGCAGCCACTTGAACGAGATATGTCGGCCTCTCGGCGGTCTGAGCGATCAGATTGCGCGACGGTGCGATCGTGAGGGACACTCCGGCGAGCAACATGGCGAACACAAAAACGAGTCGCATGAGAAAAGCTCCAGGGCGAATGTGAATCAGCGTGTTTCTATTCGGGACACCGACAGAACCAGCATCGACCAGATCTTGCTCGGCCTACGACGGGAAACCTAAGCGATCACTCCGACTCGCTGGAAGTCACCCGCCGACAACGCCAAACTGCTTTGGAGTGCGGTGTGTCAGCACCGCTTTGGATCGTTGCGAAGAAGATGCTGATTCCCGATCCGTCCGCTCAACCGAAATCCAAAACCAAAGCGGTGCTGACACACCGCACTCCAAAGATCCAAAGAGAACCATGACACAGCTCAACAAGTACAGCTCCCGCATCACTCAGCCCCGTTCGCAAGGAGCCTCGCAGGCGATGCTCTACGGCACCGGCCTGACTCCCGAAGATATGAACAAGGCGCAGGTCGGCATCTCGTCGGTGTGGTACGAGGGGAACACCTGCAACATGCACCTCAACGATCTCGCCTTGAAGGTGAAGGAAGGGGTGCAAGCGGCCGGCCTGGTCGGGATGCGGTTCAATACGGTCGGTGTGAGCGACGGCATCTCGATGGGGACCGAGGGAATGTGCTACTCGTTGCAGTCGCGCGATCTGATCGCCGACAGCATCGAGACCGTCATGGGCGGGCAATGGTACGACGCGAATATCTCGATCCCCGGCTGCGATAAGAACATGCCAGGCTGCATCATGGCGATGGCTCGGCTGAACCGGCCGTCGCTGATGGTCTACGGCGGCACGATCAAGCCCGGTTGCTTGCAAGGTCAGAAGCTCGACATCGTTTCGGCGTTTCAGGCGTATGGCGAATACCTCGCCGGCCGCATGAAGGACGAGGAGCGGCAAGCGATCGTCCGTTGCAGCATCCCCGGAGCCGGCGCGTGCGGTGGCATGTACACGGCCAACACGATGGCTTCGGCGATTGAAGCGATGGGAATGTCGCTGCCGTACAGTTCGTCGATCCCGGCCGAAGATCCGCTGAAGTACGACGAGTGCTTCCGAGCGGGCGCGGCGATTCGCAATCTGCTCGAACTGGATATCAAGCCGCGCGACATCATCACTCGCAAGTCGATCGAGAACGCGATGGTCGTGATCATGGCGACCGGCGGCTCGACGAACGCCGTGTTGCACTTCATCGCGATCGCGCGAGCAGCCGGTCTCGAACTGACGATCGACGATTTCCAGAAGACCTCCGATCGCATCCCCTTCATCGCCGACCTCAAGCCGAGCGGCAAGTGGGTCATGGCCGACCTGCAAGCGATCGGTGGCACGCCGGCGCTGATGAAGTATCTGTTGGAGAAAGGACTGCTCGACGGAAGCTGTCTGACCTGCACCGGCAAGACGGTCGCCGAGAACCTCGCGCCGCTGCCGGGCCTCTTGCCGGGCCAGCCGATCATTCAGCCGCTGGAAAACCCGATCAAAGCGAGCGGCCACATCCAAATCCTGCGCGGCAACCTCGCTCCCGAAGGAGCCGTCGCCAAGATCACTGGCAAAGAAGGAATGGTCTTCACCGGCACTGCAAACGTTTTCGATGGCGAAGTCGCGATGCTGCATGCGCTCGAAGAGGGCAAGATCAAGAAGGGTGACGTCATCATCATCCGCTACGAAGGCCCGAAGGGTGGCCCTGGTATGCCAGAGATGTTGACGCCGACCTCAGCCATCATGGGAGCGGGACTCGGCAAAGATGTTGCTTTGATGACCGACGGCCGCTTTAGCGGCGGATCACACGGCTTCATCGTCGGACACATCACGCCGGAGGCTCAAGAGGGTGGCCCGATCGCGCTCGTCCAAACCGGAGACAAGATCACCATCGACGCCAACAAACGGGCGATCGACATGGACGTCTCCGCCGAAGAACTTGCTCGCCGCAAAGCGACCTGGAAAGCACCGCCGCTGAAGCACACGCGCGGCACGCTCTATAAATACATCAAGAATGTAAAAAATGCCTCGGAAGGTTGCGTGACGGACGAGTAAACTGACTCGGCAGTCGGCTCTCGTCCCAAGAGGAATTCGTCATGACCGTGATGACTCGATCGTTTGCTCAACCAGAAATCGTTTACCCGGATTCGGATGGGGAACCGATGGCCGACAACACTCTGCAATACCAGTGGATCACCAAGATCAAGGGAAATCTGGAGATTGTTTTCAAGGACGATCCGCAGGTGTTCGTGGCCGGGGACTTGTTGTGGTATCCGGTTGAGGGCAAACCAAAGATTCGATCGGCCCCAGACACGATGGTCGTCTTCGGGCGTCCCAAGGGGGACCGCGGCTCCTACATGCAATGGCTGGAGAATAATCTTCCGCCGCAGGTCGCGTTCGAGATCCTGTCACCGGGAAATCGCACCGCCCGCATGACCGAGAAGGCGGCCTTCTATCAGCGATACGGCGTTGAAGAGTACTACATCTATGATCCAGATGACGGTGAAGTGAGCGGGTTTCTGCGCGATGACGACGTCTTCGTTCCGATCCCCGAAATGCACGGCTGGGTCAGTCCTCGACTCAACTGCCGCTTTGAAATCAATGATGGCCAACTGCAAATGTTTCGCCCGGATGGCTCACTGTTCCTGACCGAAGTCGAGATGGCCGAGCAATTCGAGGCCGAGCGCGATCGAGCCAACGCGGAACGCGATCGAGCCAACGCCGAACGCGATCGAGCGGATCGTTTGGCTGATCGGCTGCGGCAATTGGGCGTAAGCGACGTCGATGCGTAAACGGCATCAGAAGGCTGATTCGATGCCGAGCAAACAAGTCGCGAACGCTTCTCACGAATTGTCTCCTGCCGCAGTGTCCGGAGTCTCTCATCGTCATCGCAAAGCCATTGGCTTCGTCGGAGTGATGTTCGCTCTCGTCGTCGGACTCATGTGGATGTTGCGCTGGTGGTCGAATGCGAATACGATTTCGGACGGTGTCGACTTTGCACACCGCTTCCAAGGGGGCTCGCTGATCATTTCTGGCGGCGGCCGATTGCCGCCGGAGATTCGGCAGCGGTTTGTTGAGCTAGCCGGAGGAGCCTCCGCTCGGATCGTTGTGATTCCGGCATTCGCGGCCGATGAGAAACAACAGGCGGGATTGCGCGAAGTCTGGCGACCGTTTGGCGTGACGAATGTTCGAGTGTTGCAAGCGAACTCGCGCGACGATGCGGATCGGCCGGAGTTCTCAGAGCCAATCAAATCCGCAACCGGTGTCTGGCTGAGCGGCGGTCAGCAGGAATGGCTCGCCACGCGCTATGCTGGCTCGAAAGTCGAATCCGAGTTGCAGCGACTTGTGAAACGTGGCGGCGTCATCGGCGGCAGTTCGGCCGGGGCTGCGGTGATGAGCCAAGTCATGATCGAGCAGGGTCTCGACACTGCAACGCTGGGGACGGGACTCGATCTGTTTCCCGGTGCCGTCATTGACCAGCACTTCCTGAAACGGAGCCGTCTGAACCGTATGCTGCGAGTACTGGAGATTCAGCCGAAATTGATCGGCTTCGGCATCGACGAGGGAACGGCGCTGGTCGTGCAACTCTCAAAGGGACGGCTCGGCGTGTTGGGCGATTCGTATGTGATGGTCTGCGTGCCTCACACAGAACAAGGAGAACCACGATACGAAGCGATGAAACGGGGCGATCAAATCGACATCGACGCCTTACGCAGCGGCACGGCTCGGATCAGCTCACCTCAGTCACTCGAAAACTGGCTGAGCGAAGATTGATCGGGATCGCCTCATTCGTCGTCTCCTTCCATTCGTCGGGCTCATTTCGATTTCCCGACGAATGAAAGGAGACGACGAATGCGTCCGGTCCGGCTGGCACTCTGATGGTCGCCGATTACGATGCTCGCCCGTTTGAGAATTGCTGATCACGGGCACGAAGCCGGAGCCGCACGAAATGAGTTCACGCCAGCAGCAGCGTCAGCAGACGCTCGACCTGTATCGCCGAGCCGTTCAGAGTTTTAGTGACCGGCATCCCAAGCCGCTGCATTCGCAGATCTACCACTACGCGTCATCGAGAGACGTGAATCAAGCTTCCATGACTTGGCTCGAAGAGGCTCGCGTCATGCAGTTCGAGTGGGAAGCCAAGGCCCAAAAGATCGTCGCTGAAATTCGGTTTCCCAAGCCGAAGGGAGGCTCGGTCAAGCTGTCGGGGACGTGCAGTTGTTCGCCCGGCTTGGAGAGTGTGACCTGCCAGCACACCTTGATGGCAATGATCCGGCTGCGTTCGTTGCTGTACGGTTCGACGTCTCCTGAGATCGAGCAGATCCTGCGAGGATGCGATCCCTCGCCGGTCGAGAGCTTGGTCAGCGTGATGGACAACGTCTTGCAGCGCGAGGTCCAACGGAAAAAGGCCGAAGCCGCGAGCGAGGTTCATCACGAGAGCGACGAAAAGCCGACTCGGGTCTCGTTTCGAGTGTTCTGGCCGAGCTCGACCTATGGTCATTTGTTGGAGGTGCAGATCTACGAACAGACCACGCTCAAGAGCGGAAACTGGTCCAAGGGGAAGCAGATTTCTTGGCCGTCGATGCGCGATCGCCAGCACTTGTTTCGCTCACCGCAAGAAAAGGCGTTCTTCAAGATCGTCGCCGATCAATTTGGCTGGAATAACTCGAATCCGTATGCGTACTACAGCTATTCGGTGAATACCCCTTCCGCGTGGAAGTTGTTGAATTCGCTGATTGGTGCCGGCAACGTGTCATTCTTCAACGAGCCGGATCGGTTGATTGAGATCACGTCGGGCTCGCTCAGCTTCGGATCGGAATTAAGCGAAACCGGAATGCGTTTGGCCGTGCTGGTCGGGAGCGAACCGATTCCCGCCACCGCGCGATTTCACAACGATCGAGCTCATGGAGTCATGTTCGCCACGGAGCGGCGGCTGTGGTTGGCACCGCTGGAAGATCAGGCCATTCGCGAGCTGGCCGAGGAACTGCATGAGACACGCATTGAAGTTCCGCGCGCGGAGGCGGGGCCAATCGTCAAACGGTTGGCGAAGCTCAGCGAATTCGCGCGTGTTCAATTACCGGTCGAGTTCCAATTGGGCGAGATCGAAGCGGACCGGCGGACGTACCTCGAATTGATTCCCGGCACCGCCGCCGGTCTGTTTGTCCGCATGCGCGCGCGACCGGAACCAGACGAACATGCGGCGCTCGTCTTCCCCGGCGACGAGAAGTTGAATCAGTACGTCGTCTCGAACGAGGGCTATCGCAAGCTGATTCGCGATCAGGACGCCGAACGCCTTCAAGCTGTCGCCATTTCCGCCGAGCTGCAACTCGATCGCTTCCCCAAAGTCACCGAATGGGATTGGCGAATCGCGACCGACGACGAGACGCTGGAGTTCCTCGGCCAGTTGAAAGATCGGCAAGACGCACGTCGCCACGCCGTAGCCGCGTTCGCCAGAACGCGGGAGGAGCTGCCAACAACTCAACCCGAACAGCAGACGACCCACGTTCTGGCGAACGTGGCTACGACAGACGACAACCTCGGCGGTCTCGCTGACAACTCCGCGACGGACGATCTCGTCGTGCTCTGGCCCAAGGGAGCCAAGATGCGCGTCACCAGCGAGATCACCCCCTCTGCACTGCGCATCGAGATTGAAGACCACAACGATTGGTTCGGCATTCAAGGGACGATCGAAGTCGACGGACATCAGATTCCGTTGCTCGACTTGTTATCGGCGATGAAGTCGGGGCGCGAATACATCGCGCTGGGCGGAGGACTTTGGGCGCGGATCAGTCAGGAGTTTCAAAAGCGGCTGCGCGGATTGCAGGACATCGCTCATCAATCGCAGGGGAAGTTGGAAGTCGACTTCACGGCGGCTCCGGTGCTCAACGATCTGTTCGACACGCAGATCAATCTCAAAGCCTGTCAGGCGTGGCGCGATGTGTTGAAGAGGATGGACGACGCTCGCGAGATCGTCTCCGATCCCCCGATCTCGCTGACGGCCGAGCTGCGCGATTATCAGGTCGAAGGCTTCCGCTGGCTCAAGCGACTCTCAACCTGGGGAGCCGGTGCCTGTCTCGCCGACGACATGGGGCTGGGCAAAACGGTGCAGGCACTCGCGCTGCTGATCGAACGGATGGAAGAGGGACCAACGCTTGTCGTGGCTCCGACGTCGGTCGGTTTCAACTGGATGCGCGAGACCGCTCGATTCGCACCGTCGATCAACGCGCTGGCCTACCGCGACAGCAACCGCGATGAACTGCTTCAGTCGGTGCGCGGTGGTGATCTCGTTGTCGTCAGCTACGGGCTATTGCAGCGGGACTTCGAGAAGTTCGAGCAGATCGAATGGGGCACGCTGGTGCTCGACGAGGCTCAGGCGGTGAAGAATGCCACGACCAAGACCGCGCGTGCGGTGCGCGATCTCAAGGCCAAGTGGCGGATCGCTCTGACCGGCACGCCGATCGAAAATCATCTCGGCGAATTGTGGAGCCTCTTCCGAGTCATCAACCCCGGCCTCTTCGGAAGCTGGGACCGTTTCCGCGAACGGTTCGGCAATCCGATCGAAAAGAACAAAGACCCCGAACGCCGTGCCGCTCTGTCCCGCATGGTCCGCCCGTTCGTGCTGCGACGCACGAAGAACGAGGTACTCAAGGAATTGCCGCCGCGCACCGAGATCGAAATTGATGTCGAACTCTCGGAGCCGGAACGCAAACGCTACGAAGACGCGCGGCTAAAAATCCTCGCACAGTTGGCGGGACTCGATGACGATGCCGGCAAGGATCAACGCTTCGCCGTCTTGGCCGGACTGATGAAGCTGCGACAACTCGCCTGCCACCCGGCGCTGCAAGACAAGAAATGGAAGAAGAGTTCTGCGAAGCTCGACGCGCTGCTGGAGCTCGTCGACGAACTGCGTGAGGAAAAACATCAAGCATTGGTCTTCAGCCAATTCACTACGCATCTCGATCTCGTCCGCAAAGCGCTCGATGATCGCGGCATCACGTATCAATACCTCGATGGCTCAACGCCACCGAAGCAGCGGCAGCAAGCGGTCGATGCCTTTCAAGGTGGCGAATCGGATCTGTTCCTGATCTCGCTGAAAGCGGGTGGCACGGGACTGAATCTGACCGCCGCCGACTACGTCATCCATCTCGACCCGTGGTGGAACCCCGCCGTCGAAGATCAGGCCACCGACCGAGCTCATCGCATCGGCCAGACGCGCCCCGTCACCGTGTACCGCTTGGTCGCGAAGGACACGATCGAGGAAAAAATCCTCGCCCTACACGAACGCAAACGAGAACTCGTCGCCGGCATCCTCGAAGGCAGCGATCAAGCGGCGAAGCTTTCGACCGACGACTTGGTCGATCTCATCCGTGGCGGTGCTTCTGCGGAGAAAACATCTGGCCTACGCAAGGCGAATGTGTAGCCAAGGGGTCGGGAGTCTTTTTCAGGTCGGCGTGGAGCTCTTCGACAATGTTTCGCGATTCGACATTCAATGGCCGATTGTCCGACCTGAAAAAGACTCCCGACCCCGTCGCGCGATGAGCCTATTCGACAAACAAGAACTCGCTCGACGCCAACTGCGATCGGCAGAATCCCTTCCAGGCCGCGAGCCGTCGCTCGGTCGGAGTACCACCGGTCTCTGCCGCCGCGTCAAAGCGCTGCACGAAATCGAGCGCACGCGACACCTCGGAAGAAGTCGGCTCGCGTTGCAACGTGATCTGAAACACGCGCCGCACGCGAGCCGCATCATCGCCGTCAGCCGTCAGCACTCTCGCAGCGATCTCGCCCGCCTGATCGCCGACCAATTGGCTGTTAAGCATGAAGAGTGCCTGCGTCGCGAGCGTCGTCGTGTCACGCTTGCCGTTGAGCACGCTCGGCTCGGCGAAGTCGAAGACTTGATACAGTTCGTAGAGCGCGCTGCGGATCACGGGCAGATACACCGACCGGCGATTCGCGTCGTAAATCTTCGGGTAGTTATTGGCGGTCCCCGTGACGTAAGCCCGATTCGGCGACGGCAACAGTGTGCCGCCCATCACGTTCTCCAAACGACCGCTCACCGCCAGCAAGGAATCGCGAATCGCTTCGACTTCCAAACGTCGGCGATTGCGTCGCCACCACAAACGGTTGTCAGGATCGGCGAGGAACGCGGCTTCGTTGAACGTTGTCTGCATTTGATACGCCGACGAGAGCATGACCTCGCGGTGCAACGATTTCGTCGACCAACCCGCCGCAATGAATCGCTGACTGAGCCAATCGAGAAGCTCCGGATGCGTCGGCTTGTCGCCGAGCAATCCAAAGTTGTCAGGCGACCGAACGAGCCCCTCGCCAAAATGTCCTTGCCAGATCCGATTGACCGCCACACGAGCGGTCAGCGGATGATTCGGCTCCGTCAGCCAGCGAGCGAACTCCAACCGGCCGCTGCGGTCCACGGCGATGGGCGTTTGCTGATCGCCCGCCACGATGCGCGGGAAGCGGCGCGGAAGTTTTTCTTTGCCCAACGTCGTGTGATTGCCACGCAGATGGATCGGTAGGTCTTCGACGTTTCCTTCGCTGACGGCCATTGCCTCAGGCAACTTCGGCAACGCGGCTTCGAGTTGTTTGACCTCTTCGCGTCGCGACTGCAATGCGGTCTTTGTTTCGGCAACGAAATACTCCTCGGCATTCTTCGGTACAGCGAACGGCGATCCCTCCGCTGTATTGAACAGCAACTTGCGCAACGATTCTTGACGAGCATCGGGCAACTCGGTCGCGGCCTTCCCGGCCTCGGTCGTTTTCAGTCGTTTCCACGCTGTCACAACGTCAGCCAGTTCCGCGCCGGTCGATTCAGCCAGCGACAGAACCCGCTGGATCAACTCCGTCGCTTTCGTCCTTTCGGTCCCTTTCGTCCCTTCGATCGATGTCAGCAACCCGCGCCAATCAGCAAACACCGTATTCGGATCGTCGACGGTCTTTTCAAGAAACCGCTTCCATTGACTGACAAAAGCGTGACGCAATGGACTGAGCGGCACGGCGCTAGCCGCCGGTGAATTGTCGAGGTTGTCCGCTCCATGACCGGCGGCTAGCGCCGTGCCGCTCACAAGCCGTGCGATCAGCAGCTTGTCGATGTGCGGAAGCGGCGGTTTGCGGAACAGGCGGATGACGTTGACGCCTACCTTGAATTCGTAGCTTCCTTCAATGTGCCAGCGATTGGTGTCCGGGTTCCACGAGCCGGTGACTTCGTTGAGCGCGTTCGGCTTGACGACTTGGCCATTGAGCGAAAGCTGTGTCGGTCGCGAGTCGGCGGCGGCGTATCGCACCTCGATCTGATACAGCCCGGCGGTGGAAACAGTCACGTCGTACTCGGCGGTCCATTCGCCGTTGCCGTTGCTGAGAATCACACCGATCCCCTCGCCGTAACCGGTCGTCAGCTTGAGCGCGTTGCCGCGCTGATAGTTTTCGGCTTCGATGATTTGCACGCCGTCGGGCGGCGGTGCGGACTTGTCGGCACGCTTATCGAACTCGGCCCCGAATGAGCGCGAGGTCTTCTCCAAGTAGATCTCTCGTGCCGCGGCGCGAACGTAATCGGCGACCCGAGCACGGCTCTCATCCAACAACTGCTCGTTCGACTTCGCGATGAGCTGATTGATCTCAGCCTGTTTGCCGGCGATGCGCTGCTTTTGTTCGGCGAGTTGCTGCGTCACCTGCGGCGATGCCAGCGGACGTTCCTGCCAGCGGGCGACGACCGAGTAGTTTTCCATCGCCTTCGTGCTCTTGAAGATGCCGGCCAGCGAGTAGTAATCGGCCATCGGCAGCGGATCGAACTTGTGGTCGTGACAGCGGGCACAGCCCAGCGTCAGCCCCATGAACGCCTTGCCGATCGTGTCGACTTGCTCGTCAACGATGTCCATCTGCATTTTGAGCGGATCGTCCTCGGCCAACATCTTCGCCGCGATGACCAGGAACCCTGTCGCCGTCAGTCGATCCGACTGTTTCGCGGCGACGACTGGGTCGTTCGGATCACCGTCGGGCGGCAACAGGTCGCCGGCGATCTGCTCACGCACGAACTCATCGAACGGCAGATCGCGATTGAACGCCGAGATCACCCAGTCGCGATATCGAAACGCATTCGCTTGTGCGAGATTCTCGTCCAACCCGTTCGAGTCACCGTACCGCGCGACGTCGAGCCAATGCCGCCCCCACCGCTCGCCATATCTCGGAGACGCGAGCAGCCGGTCGATCACGCGAGCAAAGGCATCCGGCTCGTTGTCGCCGAGGAACTCGGTGACTTCTTCGGGAGTCGGCGGGATGCCGATCAGATCAAACGTCGCTCGGCGAATCAGCGTTCGCTTGTCGGCAATCTCGGCCGGCTTCAGGCCGCGTGATTCGAGTTCACTCAAAATGAAACAGTCGATTGGCGACTGCACCCACGTAGCTCGACTCTCTGAGTCGAGTGCTTTTGAACCGTTCGTCCCGACTCGGAGAGTCGGGCTACGGGGCGGACGTGGAGAACTCATCGGCTGAAACGACCAGAAGTTTTTCTGCTCGTCGGTAAACACCATCGACTTCGTTTCGGACTTCACCACGGGCTTCTTCGTTACGGTCTTCGGCTTGTCGCTGTCTGGCCAGACAGCGCCGTTTTTGACCCAGGCGATCAAGTCGTTGATGTCTCGTTGTGCCAGCTTTTCTTTCGGCGGCATCGCCAGCGTGTCGGCATGATTGACCGCGCGAATCAGCAGACTCTTGTCCGGATCACCGGGGACGATCGCCGCTCCGCGCGAGCCACCTTCCAGCATGTCCGCTCGCGAATCGAGCCGCAGTTCGCTTTCGGCTTGGTCCTCGCCATGACAGGCGAAGCACCGTTCGACAAGCAGTGGGCGGATACGCTTCTCGAAGAACTCGGTCGCGGGCGGATCGGCGGCAGAAACGCCGCAGGTCGTTCCGCTCAGGACCATCACCACCAAAAGTAACGGAGCCGGTCGCATGGTCGATCGTCACCCAATTCGCTGAAGTCGGATGTATTCGTTCGGGGAAGGCGGATGGCGATCATAAGGTGCCGGTTGTGAGTGGCCAATCTCGATGAACCGTTGCTGGTGTGAAAAGTCTTTCCGCCGGCTTGACGTACTGTTGTAGTTGACGTACAACAGATGCAACACAGCCATGCATCTGCAACTCAACCCACATAGCGGCGAACCCATCTATCGGCAAATTGTCGAGGCGATCAAATTTCAGATCGCCAGCGGACGACTGGCCGAGGGGGAGCAGTTGCCGAGCGTGCGGGCGATGGCCGGCGATTTGAAGATCAACATGCGGACCGTGGTCAAAGCCTACGACGAGCTCAGTCACGCGGGCGTCGTGGTGTTGCAGCATGGAAAAGGGGCGTTCGTCACGGCCCCGCAACGGGGCCTGACGATGGGAACTCGGCGGAGGGAGATCGTCGAGTTGGCGAAGCGTCTGTTGGCCGAGGCCGCAAGCATGGGGGCGTCTTCCGACGAAGTCGTGGAGATCGTGCGCTCGGTCGCCAACAACATGGAGCAAGGAAAATGAGCGAGCTTGTCATTCAAACCGAATCGCTGGGCCGACAATTCGGCTCGACGCACGCCCTGTCGGACG
The DNA here is from genome assembly GCA_945905295.1 of Planctomyces sp. SH-PL62. GTDB lineage: Bacteria > Planctomycetota > Planctomycetia > Planctomycetales > Planctomycetaceae > SXKJ01. The sequence goes on from CAMDPX010000055.1 coordinate 25,444, forward strand.
TGTCGCTGAGCGTGACGCGCGGGACGGTGATGGCCTTGCTGGGGCCGAATGGGTCGGGCAAGACGACGTTGCTGAAGCTGATTCGTGGGTTGATTCAGCCGACGAGCGGGCGAGCGATGTTGCTCGGTCAAGACGGGCGATCGCTGACGAATGAGGTGACCTCGCGAGTCGCCTGTTTGTTTGAGGGGTTCGTGCCACCGCGGACGGCGACGGTGAAGCAGCTCTTGGATTTGCAGGCGGGGGCGTCACCGAAATTCGATCGGGCGATGGCCGAACGCTGGTGTGCGAAGCGAGAGTTGCCGCTGAATCGGCGGATGTGGTCGTTCAGCAAGGGACAGCAGCGGTGGGTGTTGCTCGGATTGACGTTCGCCAGTCGGGCGGATGTGTTGCTGCTCGATGAGCCGGCGGATGGGTTGGACCCGTCGGCTCGGCGCGAGCTGTATGACGCGATTCGGGATCACGCGAATGAGAACAATGTCACGGCGGTCGTTTCGACGCACGTCATCGGTGACATCGAGCGGGTGGCGGACGAGTTGCTGTTGCTTCGCAAAGGACGCATCGATCTTCACGCCGGGCTGGAAGAACTTCGCGAGCAGGTCTGTGAGGTGGAGACGTCAATGGCTCATGGGGCACGGACTTGGTCGTCGGAGTTGGTTGTGCTGGGACAGCGGGAAGCGTCGGGTTCGCGGCTGACCTGGCTGCGAGCTCAAGGAGGTGAATGTGAGACGTTCGTGCGGAAGCAGCTTACGAACGGCGATCTCGTGCGACCGGTGAATTTGGAAACGTTGTATCTCGCGCTGACGGAGTATCGGGCGCGATGAGTCCGTGGTAGCCACGTTCGCCAGAACGTGGGGTTTGCGTGTGTTGGTCCACGTTCTGGCGAACGTGGCTACGGTTTTCAGTCCCGCTCTTGGAATCACTCACATGACGATCAATCGTGCGTTGTTGGTTTGGCAGTGCCGGCTCATGTTGCCGGTGACGTTGGTGGCGATGCTGGTTGCGGTGGGGTATGCGGCTTTTGAGCCAGGTTTGCTGCGGTGGCAAAAGGATTTCCTCGCGTTGCTTTTCATCACGATTCATGGATGGTGGTTGGTGTTGTCGGTCGGGAGGCCGACCAGCGGGGGCGTGGCGTTTCTGTATGGGCATGGGTTCGATCGGGACACGTTGTGGAAGCACACGTTGTTGGCCAGTGCATTGGCGGTGGGAGCGGTGTGGGTGCCAGTGGCGATCTGCGTTTGGTCGCCGTTGCGTGGGGCGGTGCAGAGTTGGCTGTATGACAATCCGGAGTTCTCGTTGATGGCTCCGTTGGAGACGTCGTATCCGTGGTTCTTGCTGCTGGCGTATTCGGTTTGGATTCCGATGTTGCATTACGCCTGGATTCGTGAGGCTCAGCCGTTTCGCGGAGGGAGTAGTGGGCGATGGCTGGCGGTGGCGTTGGTGGTGGCCAGCTTCACGATTGGGAATGCGGCTCCGTTGAGGCAGGCTCCGCCTTGGATGATCAACTCGTTTGTTGTGGCGGCGTTGGTGTTGTCGGGAATGTTGTTGTTGGCGGGTCGGCGGTTGCATCGTGATTTGGAGGTTCGGGCCTAGTGCCACAGATCAGAAAATAGCCTTCCACCGGAACGATCGCTGGTTGCATTCCGATCAACACTTGAGTTTTTTGAACGATGATTCCCACGGATGGCATGGCGATACCACGGATAAAACAGGGCTTCTTGTTATTCATCCGTGGTATTGCCATGCCATCCGTGGGGAGTTTCAGGCTCCAAGGCAGTTCAATTGCAATCTGTGGCACTCGTAATCCGAAGCGTCAGCGAGGGTGGGCGCTTTACGCGGCAATGATCGACGACATTGGTGAAGCGTTCGCCCTCGCTGACGCATCGGGTTACAGGATGAGGGAGTACTCGGCGTGAGTACGTTGCTGACGACATTTCTGGAGCGAGCAGCTTGGATCGGCGGCGCGGTGACGCTGGTGATCGGAGCGTTCGCGATCGCGCGGCGGTTGGCCGTGCGGTTCACGGGCTGGCGGCCGGCGGAGTTGAGTCTGCCGGTGGACGCTCCGCGACCCAGCGTGTTGAGTCGCCGCGTGGAATCGGCCACGGTGTGGTTGATCGGGTTGGCGTTGGTTGGTGCGGGGTTGTTGAACGTCTGGTGGTACGGAGTTGATTTGGATGTTGTGCCTTTGGCTCAACAACGTCACGAGTTTGTTGTGCTGTCGGTTCTGGCGGTGATGATCACGGGGCTGGCGTTGATCGGAGTGGTGTGGCGGATGGGTGTGTCGATCGTTGCGATCGGCGTGTTGTTGTCGGCGTATTTTTCGTTGCTCGATCAAGGGACGATCTCGCGGCGAGCGGCGAATGAGGCAGATCTCGCGGCGTGTCCGATTGAGATTCGAATGGAAGACGGGACGGTCGGTGCGAACGTTTGGGTGAACGGCGTGTTGCTCGGCCAGACACCGGTCAAGGTGACGCTGGCCGATTGGATGAGGTTGCCGAAATGGTTGGACGCTCCGACGGCGGGGCCGGATGGCCGGGACACGACGTCGATGCGAGCGTCTGGCGGGCCGCGCTGGATCACCTGCGTGGTGAAGCCCGATCGACGCTGGACGCCGGCAACGATGCCGGAGGGTGTCTATTTTCTGTGGGTCGAGATCGGTGGTGAGCCGTTGCGGTCGGCAATTGCATCGCAGGCGAACGTGAGTTTCGACGGTGTGCAGTGGATGGCGTCGCCGATTTTGATTCTGGGGCAATCGCCTCACTGGTTGACGGCGTTGGATCGGCTGCTGGATCAGGCGCGGGCTCGCGATTGTCGAATCGAATCTCCGGACGAGTGGCTGGCGGCGTTGCACAGCTTCGGCGAGGGAGGATGGCGACAAGCCATGCGGGCGGCGGAGAGCGAGCCGTTGCTCAACGACATGCTGGTTGAGTTGCTGCAACGCGAGATCGGCGTGACGGCCGCGACAACTCAAGACGAGGCGTGGGCCATCTTCGAACGATTGGAGCGCCAAGCGACAGAGGCTCGTGGTTATCAATCGGAATCGCGGATCGGTCGGAGTTTGGAGTTGTTGTTGCCGCATCTCGATCCGGAACGGTTGGCTCGATACGCGGCTGGGATCGTCGACGAGTTGCGTTGGATACCGTCGGCACGCAGTTGGGATGTGCTGAAGCGCGGCGAACAAGAGTCTGTAGGACGAGCAATCTTGCCCGTCGCATCGCACGAGCATGAATCGCAGACGGACGGGAATGCCCGGCCTACGTTCTCGACGGGCTACCTCACGCTGTCACCTGTGAGCGTGGACGTCACGCACTTTCGGCGGCGCGACCAGTTGGCGCGGTTGAGCTTCCTCGCGCACGCGGTGTGGCGTATGGACGAGCTGCTCGATCGGGAGGAGACCGATGAGGCGGGCGACAACGTCATTGAGCGACTTGTTGTCTCCGCGTTGCTGCGACGGGGGACCGAACATGCGGATGTCCGGCAGTTGGTGATGCGATTGGGTGGCTCATTGGAAGACCAGCAGTTTCAGCGGTGGTTTCGGGACTGGCGGAAGCGACGTCCCGGCCATGAATTTCAGTTTGGCCCAGAGTTCTGGCGCATGACGCAGGGGGATCAATCGGAAGCGGCCCGGCGTTGGCGGCGGCAGCATCCGGAAGAAGTGGTGGCCTTCGCCGAAGCGATTGGCTTCGAGGAAAACCAGGACTTTTACTTCGGATCGTCTGATGCCGACGTTACGACCGAATCGTTGTCGGTGCGGTTTTGGCCGAAGTACCGCGACCGAGTGATGGCGATGCGGAGATTGCCTCCCGTCAAGAAGTTGGCGGCGATGTGGCGGTATCTCGTGCGGATGGAACCGCATTCGACGCCCGAAATGTACGTCTCGGCTTGGCGAACGTCCGGCATCGAATTGTTCTTGGCGAATGAACTGCAACTGGACGACGCAGAGATCGCGACTCGGCTCTCGCACGAAAAGCGAAAGGCAGTTATCGCGGCGCTCAGAGCGGAAGCTCAGGCCCGCTTGAAGTTCACGCAGTCCGAGGAAGCGCGGCGGCGAATTGCTGAACTCGAAGAGCGAGTTGCCAAGCGGGAAGAAATGTTGCGACATCACATCGCGTTGGGGCCGGACTTCGTCGCGCCGCCGAATCAAAAAGAGTTTCTTGAGACGCTGATTGCCGAGGCTCGATCCGAATTGAAGTCCGCTCAGCACGACATCTCACCGCAGCGAGTGGCCAAACTCGAAGAGGTGCTGCGGCAGATCGCCACGTTGGAGTGGAACGCCTTCGCGTCGCGTACGCAAAAAGCGTTGCAGCGGTTTGAGTACTTCGATGACAAGGAATCGGCGTTCGAGTCGCTAGCCAATGTGATGACGCGCGAGATTCCCGCCGGGCCGGAGCTGCTCGAACTGCTCGCTTCCGCCGATCCGAAGAAGCGGCTGCTGGCTGCGCGAGTGATCCGCACTCATCCGGCTCCGCACATTCGGCCGCTGTTGGAGAAGTTGCTCGGCGATCGAGATGCAGAGGTGCAGGCGTTCGCGAAGGAGACTCAAACGGAGTGGCTACAGTTGGCGACGGAGGTGCCGGGAAGTTGGTCACGAAAGTAACCCGAAGCGTCAGCGAGGGCGAACGCTTCACGAGACTCCGATTTCACAAGCCGGGGTCAGGTCTTCAAATTTCATTTTTGCTCCTGCAAACAACCTCAAACGTCATTCTTAGGCCGCCGTTCCAAACCACACTGAGCTTCATTCGTGACGGCAAAAAATGAAATTTGAAGACCTGACCCCTGACTGGTTGGAGCGTCCGCCCTCGCTGACGCTTCGGGTTACATGTGAGAACACATCATGAAAATGACTTGGCAAATGGTTGCGTTGCAAGTGGCGATGGGGTTCGCGTCCCTCGCGGCGATGCTGGCGCTCGTGTGGGCGTTGACGGCGTTGGCTCGGAAATTGACCGGGGTCAAACAAGTCAGCGGGTTCTTGCCGAAGCCGGCTCCGCGAGCGAGTTGGTTGGCTCGATCGGTCGAGTCGCTGCTGCTCGTGACGCTGGCGGGCGGAATCTTGGGGACGTCGCTCGCGTGGTCTTCGGGGTTCGATCTCTCGTCGTGGAACAACTCGCATCCGGATTTGGTTTGGACGCACAACGCCGTCGCCGTCGTGGTGGCGAGTTGTGTGGTGTTGAGCGGACTCTTGACGCTCTGCTGGCGAACCGGTCCCGCGCTGGCGCTGAGCGTGCTTGGACTTTGTTTCTACGGGTTCGCCGCGAACGGGAGCAATCTCACGAAGCTGATCCCCGACAGCCGGCCGATGCCGACCGAGGCGGATTGTCCCTTCGAGATGGTGACCGGGGACAACACCGTCGGAGCCGATGTGTGGGTCAACGGCGTGTACTTCGGCCAGACACCGGTGAAAACGACGCTGGCCGAAATCCTCAAGGTGCCCGAATGGCGCGAGAAGAAGTTGAATGGCGAGGGCCGCATGATTCCCGGCTGGCTCACACTGGGACTGCGCTGGAACATCCTGGATTGGGACGACATGTCGAATCGCCACGAACAGAAAAAACATCTGTTTGTGCAATTCTCGCTCAACGGCGAGCCGATGGAGTTCGGCGGAGGTTCCAGCGGGCCGACCTGCTCGCTCGATAAGCGAGCGCGGAAGTGGAATACCTCTCCTTGGTCCGTCAGCCATGCGTTTCCGAAGTACAACGAAGAGGTCAGGCGGTTGGTGACGTGGCTGCAATTGCATGACTACCGACTCGATGACGAATGGCTCGCGGCGTTTGAATCGCATGGCAATCCCGGTTGGGAAACGCTCAGCAAAGCGGCGAAGAACGATCCTCAATGTCAGGCGGTGTTCAATCAGATCGTCGATCGCACTTACCAACTGGATCAAGTCCACACGCCCGATGAGGCTTGGAACGCTCTGGAACGGATTGCCTCCGAAGCGGATGAGAAGTTGGATTACGCCAGCAACTCTCTCGCCGGCCTGGCGGTGGACCGCGTCGCTCCGAAGCTCGATGCGCGTCGGCTTGCTCTGTTTGTGCGGGATGCGATGCGGCGTCACCCGACGGTCAATTCTGGCAGCACTTCAGGTTCTTTCAGCAAGGACTCGATGTATCTCGCCCCGCATCCGCGCGGCGTAAAACGAGGCTCGCAGGAAGCTCCGACGAGCGCATTCGTCTGGGCACATGCCGTCTGGCGGCTCGATCGAACGCTCGACCAGCTTGACGACTCACGCGACAACCCGCTGGAAGAGCTTCTCGTTCCGTACTTTTTGATTGAGCGTGAAGGATACTTCCAGGACTATGCGAAGCACCTCGGCGGCTCGGTGCTGGATCGCTGGCAGCGCTGGCAAATATCGCAGCCGAATGACGGGCACGGGCCGAGCGTTCACCTCGGCGACGGGGAGTGGGTCAGCCAATCCGAGTGGGGCGCCGCGAATTCGAAAACCGCCGCAGGCAAGAAATGGCGCGCCGACCATCCCGACAAAGTGATCAAGTTCGCGGAGACTTCGTCGAGCGCATTTATCTTCTCGGGCTGGGACAAGCTGGAGTTTCTGTTCCTCGACCATGACGGCAGCGACCAAAGCGTCGCCGCGAAGTTCTGGCCGCGCTTTCGCGAATTGATCGCCAAGTCTCACGGCGGGTTCGATCCCTCGAACATGCCGCATCGCTGGGAATACCTCCGCCGGTTGGAGCCTCTGCCGACGATCGACATGTATTTCAATTGCTGGCTCGACATGAAACCGGACACCCATCTCTCACACGAAGTCACTGAGACTGTCCGACGCATGCCGAAAGAGAAATCGGTTCTTCTGCTGCGCAAGATCATCGACCGCATGGAAGCCGAATTGGCGACGATCACCGACATGAACACGGGGCGGTTTTATCAACTGAAGAATCAACTCGGCACCTGGACCACGATCTCCGACGAACTGTCGCTCACCCCCGCCGAACGATTCGCACGGTTCAGCGAACAAAACAATCCGTACGGGAACCAAGAGTTGCTCAACCGCTCGTTCGACGACCCGATGTTCGCGCAGTTGGTGGAGTCGCCATCCGCGAAAGCTCGCTTGGCGTTCGTGGGTTTCTTGAAGACTCAGCCCACTCCACGTCATCGCGAATGGCTGACGAAACTCAGCAACGACCCGGACAAGTCAGTCAGCACTGCCGCCACGGAGGTTCTTGAAAGCCTCAAGGCTCAAGCCAACGACCCGCCACCCCAACGAAAGCTCTCACCACCCGCGGCCAAGATCGGCGACATCACCTTTGAGGAACCGCCACTGTAATACACGCGGCTCGCGTGCGTTTGTGCGAGTGAGACGCACGCGAGCCGCGTGCGCCACAAGGCTCACAGCAATGTCGGAACAGGCTCGCCCGCCGTGTCGGCTTGAGCAAACAGGTCGGCGACATCGACCGAGAAGCCCGGCAGCAAGACCGAGGTTGCCGTTGTCCCCGCAATGAAGCAACCGTGCTCGCGATACTCCGGCGGGGTGGAGGAAGTCAGCGTCAACACCGTGATCGACCTCGTTTCTGGATCGACGATCCAGTACTCCTGAATGCCAGCGATGGTGTATTCGGTTCGCTTGGTGACCAAGTCACGTAGGCGATTTTCTTTTCCTTCGCTCACCACCTCGATCGCCAAATCCGCTCCGTCAGGCTGACCGTGCAAATTCTTCAGCCTTTCGGGCCGCAGGTAGATCACATCGGGATTGCGAAATCGGCGACTCCCCAATCGCACCGGCAATGGAGCAAACAACGCTCGACCCCGCCGATGTTCCGGCGGAGCAGCGGTGGCGAGATAATCTTTCAACAGTGAGTGCAAATAGTCCGCGAGCAACTGATGAAAGATCGTCGCCATTGGCAACACCTCAATGCACCCATCGACCAACTCAATTCGATGCTTCTGACTGAGTTCGAGATAGTCCTCTTCGGACCAGTCGCCCTGGGTGGGGTAGCAATAGGCCAACTCCCAAGCAGGTTCTCCAGCTTGAGAGCGGCGCGTGACAGCAACAGGTGGTTGTGCGAAGGACACGCTCATGATTGGCCATCAGCCTACGGTCAAACCACAGTCTTGAGAACCTCGAACAGTCGATCAATCTCCGCATCCGTGCCGACCGTGATCCGCAGTCCGTCGAGCAAACCGTTCGGCGCGAACGCCACGTCCGGAAACCGCATGTAACGGACGAGAATCTTTTGAGCCTTGAGGCTCTCGTAAATCTCGCGATGCTCGCCGGCCGCTCGCGTGGCCCAGACGAAGTTGGCCTGGCTGGGAACAACATCGAAGCCGAGTTGTTGCAGTGACTCGGTCAACCTTGCGCGAGTGGCTTGAATGCGAGCCACGTTGGCGAGCATCCAGTCTTGATCCTGCAACGCGGCGAGCGTCCCGGCCAACGTCAGGCTGTCGCAGTTGTAGCTGTCTTTGACCTTCCGCATCGCGGTGATCAGATCCGGGTGCGCGATCGCGAAGCCGGAACGAATACCGGCGAGGCTGTAGCTCTTGCTGAGCGTGCGCGTCACGATGATGCGTCGGCCGACGTCGCTGTTGTGCAACAGTTCGGCCTTCGAACTGACATCGGCGAAGTCGGCGTAGGCGCCGTCGAGCACCAGTACTCCGCGCGGTGGGACGAGTCGCACGACATCCTCGTCCGACCAACGGTTGCCGGATGGCGAGTTCGGATTCGGCACGAACACGATCTTCGCCCAGTCGGTCACCGGTGTCGTCTCCGACCAATTCCACGACCAATCTGGGTTCAGCAGAATGCGTTCGTGCTTGGCTCCCTGAATGTCGGCCAGCGATTCGTAGAGGATGTAGCTCGGATACGGATACGCGATGACGTCGCTGGCGTCGGCAAACGTGCGCGTGATGATCGTCAGGTTCTCATCGCTGCCGTTGGCCGGGATGACCCAATCGGGATCGACGTTGAACAGTTCGCCGATTTGCTTGCGAACCTGCGTGCCGAGCGGATCGGGATACACATTCAACCGCCCGTTCGCGGCGCGGGTGATCGCTTCAGCGACTCGCGGTGACGGCGGGTACGGGTTCTCGTTCGTGTTGAGCTTCGTCCAGCCGGAATCCTGCGGTTGCTCGCCGGGGACGTAGCCATCAATGCGGTCGATATCGGGGCGGATGAGTGACATGTGATGAATGTAGCCCTGTCGCTCCGCGACAGGAAAGCCGGTCGCAGAGAAAACGTCGTCGTGACGATCGGCGTCATTGGCACATTCCGCCTGCAACCGCGCTCGGCTGTCCTGTTGCGGAGCGACAGGGCGACTTTCGTGCTTGGTCACACCAGTCGGCTTTGATATGTTGTCGCCCCTCGGATTCAACTCTCGCCACGAACAACTCGCCACTCTTTCGGAGACACCCACATGGAACAGCAATTTGAAGGGACGCCGCAGGCGGAGATTCGTTTGGAAGGACGCAAGCTGGTACGCGGCGATGTGGCGAACGATTGGGGTTCGCAGTTGCTGTGGGAGATTCGCCGCAACGGCCAAGTC
>CAMDPX010000056.1 GCA_945905295.1 Planctomyces sp. SH-PL62
CCCCCCGGTGGTCACGATGGCCATAAGAACCGGGGGGCTGACGCCGCCCCGCTCGCCAACGCATCATGAGATGTCGCTCGTGAGACTGTTGGCGGCGCAGGAGGGGGGCTATCGTGTTACCCCTGCACACGGAGAGACGCTCGATTTCACAATCCGACTTCCCACGGGAGGTGAGTGATGGTTCGCCGACGAGTGGTGCTGAGTCAGTGTTTGATGCTGCTGCCAATGCTGTTGGCCGGCGTCGTGGTTCTGGTCACGTTCGAGCCGCTGGCTGAACGTGCTCGCGCGGCGGAGACGGTCGTCATCCCCGCCGAGCCGATCAAGATCAAACCGGGGAGTCCGTTGAGCGGTCGTGCTCTGGTGCAACGCCCCGCGAGTATCAACGGGCTGATGAGCTGGACGCTGGAGACACGGCGGCATCGGGGAGTGATCTATCACGTCGTCATCAGTCCGGATGGAAAGACTCTGGCGACTGCAGGTCTCGACGGCACGATTCGGTTGTGGGACGTGGACACCGGCAAGTTCATCAAATGTTTGCTGGGACATAACAGTTGGGTCTTCCGGCTGGCCTGGTCGCCGGATGGGAACACGCTCGCTTCGGCCGGAGCCTATGACGGCAGTGTGGGATTGTGGGACGTCAAGACGGGTGTGTTGCGTCGCGCGATTCGCAGCCCTCATGGAGTGGTCACGTATGTCGCGTGGGCTCCGAGCGGAACGCAACTCGCCTTTGCCACGGGGGGCAGCGGTCACATGCTGGTCTACGACGTCGTGCGCGGTGAATACCTCAACAACGACAAAGAGAGGGAGGTCGCGCTCGGAGTCGGGATCGCGGCCCTGGATTGGTCTCCGGACGGTCAGTTCGTGGGATTCGTCGGTGCGACCACGCCGGTCAGTTTGTGGCAACTCTCGGCCGTGAGACAGAACAAATTTCTGTTGCCGGAGGAAGGGGGCGTGACGTACTCGCTGGCGTATTCGCGTGACGGCAAGGAAGTGGCGGTGGGCGGACTGAAGGACATCCGCGTGTTTGACTTTGAAACGGAGAAGTTGACACGCACGATCGCGGGCGCGGCGTATTCCGTGGCTTACTCACCCGATGGCAAGATGCTCGCGTCAGCTCCGCAGAATGGCGTCGTGCAAATCTGGGAAGCCGACACCGGCAAGCCGATCAAGACGCTGACCGGCAGCGCCACGATGTCGCTGTCGTGGTCCGCTGACAGCAAACGGCTCGCCACCATGACGTACTACACCGCCGTCGTGTGGGACGTGGAAACGGCGAAGCCCAAGCAGACGTTTGATGCGTGCGGCGTCAATCCTCCGATCTGGACGCCGAAGATGCCGTTCATCAACGGCATCGCCACGAATACTCCGTTGGTGTGTGATCCCGCGACTGGAAAGTTGCAGTGCAAGCTCGAAGGTCACACGGCTCCGGTCGGTTCCTTTGCCTGGTCGCGCGATGGCAAGACGCTGGCCACCGGATCGGCCGACACCACCGTGCGGTTGTGGGAGATGCCCTCTGGCACGCCGCTGGCCACTTACAAAGGACACACGGCCGTCGTGAATGCCATCGCGTGGATGTCGGATAGCAAATCGCTGGCCTCGGCATCGTCGGACAAAACCATTCGGGTGTGGAAAGTTCCCGAGAAGAAGTCCGCCGCCGGCAAGAAGGGGGACGAGGACAAGCCCGCCAGCGAAGCGACGACCACCGAAACCAAACCAGCGACGGAACCCACCAAGAAGGTCGTCGGTAAGAAAGACGCGAAAGATCCATCAGACCCGCTGATCCAGGAATTCAAAGGGCACGCCGGACCTGTCACGCAGTTGGTGTCACCTTCGGTCGGCCCAAAACTGTTGGTGTCGGGGAGCACCGACAAGACCATCAAGGTGTGGAACCTGACCTCGAACAAGCTCGCCACAACAATTGACATTGGATATCCCATCCAGGCATTGGCCTGGTCCCCGGATGGAAAAGTGTTGTGCTCCAGCAGCGTGGACGAACGGCTGAGCTTTTGGAATGCCGCCAACGGCAAGCTGCTCAAGGACACGGGCAAATCGGGCCACGTGCCGTCGATGTCGTCGATGACTTTTTCTCCCAACAGCTCGCTCATCGCGGTGGGCTATCGCGGTGGCCACGCCTTGTCCTTGAGGGACACTCAAACGGACAAAGTCGTGCATTCGTTGACGGCGATGGCTCCGGTGAATTCGGTGACGTTTACTCTCAGCGGCCAGTCCATCGCGGCTGGATGCGAAGATCGGACCGTCCGCTTTTGGGACATCGCGAAAGGGGAACTCCGCGGACATCTGATTGCCGAAGAAGGGCAAGTCGCCGCTGTTTCCGCCGACGGACATTTCAAAGCCGAGCCGGGGATCGAAGCGGACTTGTTCTATGTGGCTCAGACGGAGAAGTCTCAAGAGACGCTGTCGATCAGCGATTTCACCGCCAAGGCGAAGTGGAAGAACAACGCGGCTCAAGCGGCGGTGATTGGGAAGTAGAGCTCATCAGCGTCGTCGTTCTCAGGCGACCGGGGCGGCGTCAGCCCCCCGGTGGATCTGTCACGAACGCACCGGGGGGCTGACGCCGCCCCGCTCGCCAAATTAGTTTTGCCACCACAGGTCCGCCGCTCCGAGCAACAACAGCCCGACGCCGATCACCGCGTTGACTTGAAAGAACGCCACTCCAACTCGGCTCAAATCGTCTGCACGCACCAACGAGTGCTCGTAGAACAACAGCAGCGACACGACCACGATGCCGACCAAGAAAATCGTCCCCAAGCTGGCGGCGTACCAAAACGCGAACAGGCTGATTGCGGTCAGCAAATGACTGAACGCGGCGAATCGCAACGCGCGTGAAATCCCCCAGCGAGCGGGGATGCTATGTAGCTGGTGAGCTTGGTCGAACTCCGTATCTTGGCAGGCGTACAAAATGTCGAAGCCGCCCACCCAGAAGAACACGACGGCCGCGAGACTGACCGGAGTCCACGTCACCTCGCCACGCAACGCAATCCAGGTCGCAATCGGCGAGAGCATCAGCGCAGCGGACAACCAATAGTGACACCAGCTCGTGAACCGCTTGGCGTACGAATAGCCGAGCAAGAACAGCAGCACCGGCACCGCCAATCGAATCGGCCAAACGTTCGGCAGGAACAACAACGTCGAGCCAACGAATCCCGCACTGCACGCGACGGTGAAGGCGATGACCACCGGACCGCTGAGCAATCCGGCCGGCAGATGTCTGATCGCCGTGCGCGGGTTGGCGGCGTCGAACTTCCAATCGACCAGCCGATTGAACGCCATCGCCGCCGACCGAGCAAAGACCATGCACAGCAGCAGGCCGAGCAATTCTCGCCACGAGAACGGCTCGGCTCGGCCATGCCATGCCAGAATCGCCGCCAGCAGCGCGAACGGCAACGCGAAGACGGTGTGGCTGAAGCGGATCAGTTCGAGGAGATGTCGGAGCATGTCGGGCGGTCGAGATCGTCTTGAAAATCAAGCCACGGAAGTTGCGGCAGGCCAAGTTTATTGTTTTCGGATCATGATGTCTTGGTGGTTGCTTGATGACGCAACCTTAGGTGTTTCTCAACGTAGACCGGCGATTGTTGGTGATGAGCGTCAGAAAGGGGGCCAGTGTGAGCGAGTAAAAGGGGGCCACCTGGGTGGTCAAAAAAAACCGGAGGGTTTCCGGGCGGTTAGTCGGGACGCTCGGAACTGGCTTGGCCGAATCCCGTGGTCAAAGCCGAATCAGAGTTGTTGATCGCTCCACGATCCATTGAGCTTGTTGAATTTCTTGGTCCATCGGACTTTGATGTGGGTGGCTGAATTGACGAATCGGCTCTGCCGGGGCTTCTCTGGCAGGAGGCACGCCATTCACTCGGTCGGCCGCATTGCGCGTTTGTGCTTGTAGCGCGTGCGGGAACGTGTGGCGTGACTGATTTCGTATTGCGCGATCACGTTCAGGCGCAACTCTCCGCGTTTGGATTCCGCACACTGGAATCGAGTCGGTGGCGAACGGAGTCGCAGAGGGGCGTGGGTATGAGACAGATCCGTTTGCTCTTGGTGGATGATCACGACCTTGTCCGTGCCGGCATTCGTTCGCTGTTGCAGAACTGTGCGGACTTTGAAGTCGTGGCTGAAGCGGCGAATGGCCGGGTGGCGATTGAACTCTTGGAGAAATTCCAGCCGCATGTCGTGCTGATGGACATCATGATGCCCGAGATGAATGGCCTGGATGCCACGGCTCGGATCGTGGCGTCCTGGCCGAACGTGCGTGTGATTATTCTGTCGATGAATTCGGCGGAGGAGTACGTGCTGCAATCGTTGCGGGCGGGAGCGGCTGGTTACCTTTTGAAAGACGTCAATCTTGTGGAACTCGAACAGGCGATCCGCACGGTGGCGCGTGGCGAGATGCATCTCACCGCCGCCGTTTCTCGGCATGTCGTGGCCGGGTTCCTGAATCGGGCCGAGGGGGGCGTGACCTCGTTGAAGCGATTGACGCCTCGGCAGCGTGAGGTGCTGCAACTTGTCGCCGAAAGCAACTCGACCAAAGAGATTGCCCGAAAGCTTGGGATCAGCGTCAAGTCCGCGGAGGCGCATCGCAGTCAGTTGATGGACGCGCTCGAAATCCACGACATCGCGGGGTTGGTGCGGTACGCCATCCGCACCGGCGTGATCACGCCAGATAAGTAGTGGCGGTCGTTCAATGGCACGCATTTTGAGCGGCACGGCGCTAGCCGCCGTTGTCGGTACTCGCGCAATACCGGCGGCTAGCGCCGTGCCGCTCATTCCTTCACGGACCGGCAACTAAGGTCTTTACCCTAGTCCCGGCCGAGGGTTTTTACTCGATTCCACTTAATGGTCAGACCTCTGCCGTCGGGCGACAATTCTGCGGATGCTGACCGATTCGGTGAACGCGATGGTCGGCAACCTGACGTCGCAGGTGCGGAACATCGCCGAAGTCACCACGGCCGTGGCGCGCGGCGACTTGTCGCGCAAGATCACCGTCGATGTGCGGGGCGAAATCCTCGAGCTGAAGAACACGATCAACGTGATGGTCGATCAGCTCAACTCGTTCGCGTCCGAAGTGACCCGCGTCGCGCGTGAGGTCGGGACGGACGGCAAGCTCGGCGGTCAGGCCGAGGTGCGGGACGTCAGCGGCGTGTGGAAAGATTTGACCGAGAACGTGAACTCGATGGCCTCGAACCTGACGGCCCAGGTGCGGAACATCGCCGACGTGACGATCGCCGTGGCCAACGGCGACTTGTCCAAGAAGATCACGGTCGATGTGCGGGGCGAGATTTTGCAGTTCAAAGAGGCCATCAACGTCATGGTGGATCAGCTTCGGTCCTTCGCCTCCGAAGTGACCCGTGTGGCCCGCGAAGTCGGTACGGAGGGAAAGCTGGGTGGTCAGGCGCTCGTGCCCGGTGTCGCCGGCACTTGGAAAGATCTGACGGACTCGGTAAACGCGATGGCCAGCAACCTCACGGCGCAGGTGCGAAACATCGCGGGAGTGACGATGGCCGTGGCTCGCGGGGACTTGTCGCGCAAGATCACGGTCGATGTGCGTGGCGAGATCCTCGAATTGAAGGACACCATCAACACGATGGTGGATCAGCTCAACGGATTCGCGTCCGAGGTGACTCGCGTGGCGCGTGAAGTCGGGACCGAAGGGAAGCTCGGTGGTCAGGCGCAGGTGCCGGGTGTGGCCGGGACGTGGAAGGATCTGACCGACAACGTGAACTCGATGGCCTCGAACCTGACGAATCAGGTGCGGAACATCGCCGAGGTGGCGACCGCCATCGCCGACGGCAACCTGTCGAAGAAGATCACCGTGAATGTGAGCGGTGAGATTTTGCGGCTCAAGGACACCGTCAACACGATGGTGGACCAGCTCAACGGGTTCGCGTCGGAAGTCACGCGCGTGGCGCGTGAAGTGGGGACGGAAGGGAAGCTGGGTGGTCAGGCGCAGGTGCCGGGCGTGGCCGGCACCTGGAAGGATCTCACGGACAATGTGAACTCGATGGCGTCCAACTTGACGAACTAGGTGCGCAACATCGCCGAAGTGACCACGGCGGTGGCTCGCGGCGACTTGTCGCGCAAGATCACCGTCGATGTGCGCGGCGAGATCGAAGTGGTCGGCGAGGCCGCCAACGGCCGCGAAGCGCTGGAGCAGACCAAGACACTGGCTCCGCGGGTCGTCGTGATGGATTTGATGATGCCGGAACTATGCGGAATCGAAGCCACGATCCAAATCACGCAAAAGTTCCCCGGCACTCGCATCATGATCATGTCCTTTGAATCGCGAGAAGTCCTCGTCAAGCAGGCATTCTTAGCCGGCGCGGCAGGTTTCATGTTGAAGGATTTCCATCCGGACGAACTGGCCGTTGCGGTCCAAGCCTTGGCCCGCGGCGAATAGTATCTGAGTGCCACCATCTGCAAGCAGGCGACTGAGGCTGGCTGGTCAATCCCGTTCAACCGGCAAGTGCGCTGCGACAACTGACGCAACGCCAACGCGAGGTTCTGCAACTGATCGCCGATATGTAAGGCACGCGGCGCAAGCCCGATCCCACAAAAGACAATTGTCCGGAGTGTGTTCCAGCTCGCAGGTGAATCCGGAGTAATCCCGCACGGAATCAGTGATGGCAAAGACTTTGCATCTCCGTAACCCGTCGTGGCAAGCCGTTCCGCGGCGATCGACCTCCCGGCACCCTTTACTTCGGATGGATACCACATGACCGGAAGCTCGTCGTTCTCAAATGAATTGTTGTTGCGGCCAATCGTGGATCGGTCATCGAATGCCTCCGCCGCTTTGAAAAACTTGCGGGCCGCGGCGACTCCACAGGAAGCCCCGATCGCCCCGAGCACCGAGCAACAACGCCTGGCAACCGCGCTTCGAAACATCGAAGAACGATTCCTCTCGGTGATCGAAGTCGTCTCAGAGGCAATGGTGCTGGTCGATGTGGCAGGTCAAATCGTGCTCGCCAATTCTCAGACCGAGGTGCTGTTTGGCTATTCGCGCGATGAGCTGGTGGGGGAGCCGATCGAACTCTTGCTGCCCGAGCGATTCCGCGAACGGCACGTTGCTCTTCGAAACCAGTTTTTCGCCGAACCGTATCTTCTCACTCTGAGTGACTCTCCCAATCTGTTGGCTCGCCGCAAAGACGGCAGCGAGTGTCCGATCGAAATCAGCCTCCGTCCAATGCCGACAGACATCATGATGTTGTTCGTGGCGACGATTCGCGACATCACCAAAAGAAGGAATCTGGAAGAGCAACTGCGGCAATCGCAAATGCTCGCGGCTGTTGGACGGCTCGCGGGGGGAGTGGCTCACGACTTCAACAATCTGCTGACCATCATCAACAGCTACAGCGAACTCCTGCTCGACGATACGAGCGATGATGATCCGCGACGACCGCTGATTCTGGAGATCAAGAGCGCGGGAGATCGCGCAGCCGGACTCACGCACCAACTCTCGGCGTCAACCCCCAAGCAAGTCCTGGAACCATCGCCGCCGCCAGCGAACTGAAGCAAGAAAGGGAAGCAGCTCGGAGAGAAAAGGAGAGAAAAAGGGGTCAGGTCTCTTTTCGAGGGCGACCTCTTGGCCGAGTGGTGTTTTCCAGGCAGAGACGAACGGTGCTGCTCTTGATCCAGCGGTCGTCGCCGAAGGGCAGGCCGCGTTGAATGCAATGTCGCAAGGCATTGACTTCGGTCTCGGTCTCGGCCTTGTTGACCCAGGAACGCCATTGACGTGGAAGCGGCGGATCGTCGGGAGTTGCCAACCAACGGCGTTTGTCAGCGGCCTGTTGACGCGCTGCGGCAGAACCCCACGCCCACTCTTCCGCGAGTTCCACGAAGTTCGCACGGACGGGATTCCGTTCCACATACCGCATGGCGATCAGCAAGTGGTCGTCGTTTTGAATCGGGAACGACTTGAAGCGACCTTGGTACAGATGCCCGGTCCCACTGGTCTTGTAGTGCGCGTGATAGCGCATGGTGTGCATCACCGACAGCCGCTGGAAAAAGTTGCTGACTTGGTCGTCGGTGGTCGGTCGCACGATGAAGTGCCAATGATTCGGCATCACCGCCATCGCAAAGATCGGCAACGGCACGATCTCCCAAGTCTCGTCAACCACTCGCAAGAAGGCGTCGTAGTCCGCCGGCTTCTCAAAGATCGTCAACCGCGCCACCGCTCGATTGAGCACATGAAACACTTCGCCTCGCGGGCAAACTCGCTTACGTCTTGGCATGATTGGCGGAGCCTACCAACGGCTCTTTTCCAAAACAATGAGACCTGACCCCTTTTCTGCTCCCTTTTCTGCTTTTCTGGCCCCATGGTGTTTTGGTGGTTGCTTGATGACGAGAACTTCAGCGTTTCTCGAGGTGAATCGGCGCTTGATAGAGGCACTCCGTCCATATTGTGCGTGGACTCAGTCGTAATGGCCAACACTTGAGGTTGCGGGGAGCCGCACTATAAAGGCGCCGCTTTCCCTGACCGTTTTGGCAATTCATTCCCTCAATTGATAGCTCATCTCTAACCAGCAACAAAGGGCGATTCGAATGAAGATGCACTCCTGGCTGAGTTCCCTGCGCCACCGTGTGAATCAACTTCGTCGAAGAACAACCAGAACAAGACGGGCGAATCCGCGGCAGTCGAAGGGGTTGGCGGGGGCATTCCTTGCGAGCGTCCTTGAGCATCTGGAACCTAAAGTCGTCCTCACGATTCCCGCTCAGGTTCCCACGGCGGATTTGCTGGCCTATTACTCCTTTGACGGAGATTTGAATGACGCTGTGGGGAGCGCCGATGGCGTGGCTGTCGGCGGCCCGACCTTCGTGGCCGGTGTTCACGGCCAGGCATTGCACACCTCAACGGGTCAGTACGGCACCGTCCCGGTCGGATCGGCCTATGTGCCTGGTAACGACAGCTTCACCGTCGGCTATTGGTTCAAGACCGCCGGAGTGGATCCGTCACTCAACGCGATCTTTGTCCCATTGGTCATCCTGCAAGGGGACGATTTCTCCGAAGGTGGTCTGTCCGCGCTGGGCGGTCCCGACGCCGTCAACACGGATCGAGTGGCGGTCACACTTCACGATGGCAGCCAATCGACACTGACCGAATACTCAACGGGCAGTTCGTTGCTCAACGAGTGGCACCACTTGACCTATACCGTCGATCGTTCGACGAGCACGACGACTCTGTATTTGGACGGTCAGAGTGTTGCCAGCAGTTCGTTGACGTTGGGGAGCATTGATCCCGGCCAAGACCTGCTCTTCGGGGCGTATGACTTCGGCTTTGCTCGCAATGGCCTGCCCCGATTTCTGGGGAGCGGCGGGACAGACCTGGATGACGTCGCCATCTATGACCGCGCACTCACGTCGGTTGAAGTCGCGAGTCTCGCAGCATCGTTTGACTTCGGTGACGCACCGGCACCCTATCCGACCACGTTGGCTGAGAACGGCGCGAGACACATGGCGACGGGACCGATGCTGGGAACTAATCGAGATAGTGAGGGCGACGGTACTTACTCAGCGACTGCGAACGCGGATGACTCGACAGGTTCTCCGGACGATGAAGATGGCGTCACGTTTGGGACAATTCGGGTCGGAGCCCTGGGAGTCACGGCGACGGTCAACGTCCAGAACGCGTCGGGCGGAGCCAAGCTCGATGCCTGGATTGACTTCGATGGCGACGGGAATTGGGGTGGGCCACTGGAACGGATCGCGGAGAATTTCAGTGTCTCAAATGGAGTCAATTCGCTGACGTTTGATATTCCGGGTTGGTCGCTGCCGGGAGCGACCGTAGCGCGGTTCCGAATCAGCTCGAGCGGCACTGCCACGTTCAGCGGTGTCGCGAACGATGGAGAAGTCGAGGACTATCAAATCATCATCAGCCCGGCCGTGTCAGGCAGTGGCATCTTCCAGACAGCCCAAACAATTACGTCGGCTGTGGAACAACCGGAATTATTTTTTTTCCATCGACCTGGATCGCGACGGTGACACGGACGTGATTGTTCCATCAGCCGTCAACGGCGAGGTGGCCTGGTATGAAAACAATGGAAATGAAGTCTTCACCAAACACCTGCTTCAGACCGACGTCGTGGGTGCCACCAAAGTCTTTGCCGAAGACATCGACGGTGATGGCGACCTGGATGTGATCGCCACTCTCTTCCACAACGGTGTGGTGTGGTACGAAAACGATGGCAGTCAAGGCTTCACTACGCGCACCGTTTCGACCAACGGCAATGAGAACCCGCGTGGGCTATTCGTCGCCGATATCGAAGGCGACGGCGATCGCGACATTTTCTCGGCGACACGGAGTAGCAGTCACGTCAACTGGCACGAGAACGACGGGGCGGAATCATTTACGACGCGAGCCATCACGAACCAAGCACAGCGGAGCTACGGTGTCATTGCGGCCGATGTTGATGGCGATGGCTTTATGGACTTGGCGTCGGCATCTGTCGATGACAATAAGTTTGCGTGGTATAAGAATGATGGGACTCAGGGATTTACTCAGCGTGTCATCGACGCCGACGCCGCAGGAGCACTTTTCCTGGCAGCGAGTGACATTGATCTCGATGGCGACTTGGACTTCGCCGGTGCCGCAGTGTTTGGAGATGTGCTCGCCTGGTATGAAAACGATGGAACGGGAACATTCTCGAAGCACATTTTAAGCGCGACCGCGACACGGGCAAACAGCGTATTCCCGGCGGACATTGATGGAGACGGCGACGTTGATATCGCCGCAACGTTCCAAGACACCGTCGTGTGGTTCCAAAATGACGGAGCGCAGTCATTTACTCAACGTACCGTGAGCAGTACCGAGGCCGGGGCGACGAGTGTGTTTGTGTCTGATGTGGATGGCGACGGGGTTCTGGATCTCGTCGCCAGTGCGTCGACTGGCAACAAGGTGGTTTGGTATCGGCAGCAAGCGGCGACTGGTGTCAGCGATGCACTGGATTTCGGCGATGCTCCAGATACGAGTGCTGATACCGGGACTGGCAACTATCAAACATTGCTGTCCAACGGTGGTCCGAGTCACAACATCGCCACGACGCGGACAACGCTGTTCCTGGGGACCGGAGTCGATAGCGAGGCCGATGCCATTCCCAACAACAACGCGAACGGCGACGACAGCACGACGTCGCCGGATGACGAGAACGGGTTGATCGAGCCGGCTCAGGACTTGGTGCTGACCGTCGGCACGGAACCAGTCGTGCGAGTGCGGGCGACGAACACGACCGGCGCGGAGGCGACGCTTTACGGCTGGATCGACTTCAACCGGGACGGCGTGCTCGACAATGCGACAGAGCGGACTTCTGTAGCCGTTCCCGACTCGATAACCAACGCCACGTTCGTACTGACGTTCCCGACGATCCCAATCGACACGACGGCGGGGGTGACCTACGCGCGGTTTCGATTAAGCACAGACGCAGCCGCGGCGAACTCCACCGGTGCTGCGTCCGACGGCGAAGTGGAAGACTACGCCGCGACGATCACCAGACGCAGCGAAGGGACTGTCGATAATGCGAAGTCCGTGAAGATCGCCGGCGAGCTGAATGGTGGTCCTCTGCTTGTGAACGGGGACAAATTTGGCTTTTCCGTAGCTGCGCTGGGTGATCTGGATGGTGACGGCGTGACCGATCTGGCCGTCGGGGCTTATGGCGATAACACGGGCGGTTCGGCTCGCGGCGCGGTCTATGTGCAATTCATGAACTCGAACGGCACCGTGAAAAACCTCGTGAAGATCGCGAGCGGGACGAACGGTGGCCCGATACTCGAGAACTCTTACTTTTTTGGTTCTTCATTGGCAGCGCTGGGTGACCTGGATGGTGACGGCGTGACCGATCTGGCCGTCGGGGCACTGGGTGATAACACCGGTGGTGTCGTTCGCGGAGCGATTTATGTTCTGATGTTGAACTCAAATGGCACGGTGAAAAACAGCGTCAAGATTGCCGACAGTACCAACGGCGGCCCGTCGCTCTCGGACGGTGACTTATTCGGCAGTTCCGTCACGTCGCTGGGTGACCTGGACGGCGACGGCGTGACCGATCTGGCCGTTGGAGCCCAGGACGATGACACCGGGGGAACATATTCGAATCGTGGAGCTGTGTATGTTTTCTTTTTGAACAACAACGGCACGGCGAAGAGCAGCGTCAAGATCGCGAGCGACACGACTGGTGGCCCGACGCTCGCAGACGAGGACCGTTTTGGGATTTCCGTCACAACCCTCGGTGACCTGGACGGAGATGGTGTGACCGATCTGGCCGTCGGAGCTAGAGGGGATGACACGAACGGCAGGGAGCGCGGTGC
The DNA here is from genome assembly GCA_945905295.1 of Planctomyces sp. SH-PL62. Lineage (GTDB taxonomy): Bacteria > Planctomycetota > Planctomycetia > Planctomycetales > Planctomycetaceae > SXKJ01. The sequence continues at coordinate 12,301 of CAMDPX010000056.1, forward strand.
GGTACATGTCCTTTTTTTGAATAGCGACGGCACGGTGAAGAGCAGCGTCAAGATCGCGAGCGACACCAACGGCGGTCCCACGCTGGCGAATCGAGATCTCTTCGGTTGGTCCGTCGCGTCTTTGGGCGACTTAGACGGTGATGGTGTCGTGGATCTGGCCGTCGGAGCCCAAGCAGACGACACGGGCGAAGATCGAGCAGGCCAATCGGGCGAAGTTGAGGAGAGCGCCAATCGCGGGTCGGTGCATTTGGTGCTGCTGAATTCGGACGGTACGGCGAAGAACAGCATCAAGATTGCTGACGAGATGAACGGCGGCCCTCAACTCGAAAATGAGGATCGTTTCGGAAGTTCCGTGACCTCTCTGGGTGATCTGGACGGCGACGGCGTGATCGATCTCGCGATCGGAGCGTTTGCGGATGGAGGTGATGATGCCGATTCGTTTGGAGCAGTACATGTGCTGTTCTTAAATCCGTCCGTCACGAATCATGCTCCGACTGTTGCCAACGACATTGCCGATCAGAATGCGACCAAAGATGTGGCGTTCACATTCGCCTTCGCTGCGAATACGTTCGCGGATGTGGATGTGGAGGACTCGCTGACGTTCTCGGCGACGCAGTCCGACGGCAGTGCGTTGCCGAGCTGGCTGACCTTCACGGCTGCGACGCGCATGTTCTCCGGCACACCGCGGAATGCGGATCTTGGAACGCTGTCGATCGCGGTCACGGCGACGGACGAAGGCAACGCGAGCATCAGCGACACGTTCGACATCGTTGTCCCGTTCGTGGAGGCGATCTCGGTGGCCGATCCGTCGTTGCCAAGCGTCACAGCGACAGCGACGAGTGAATCGGATCAATTCGCGATCAGCTCCGACGGTCGCTACGTCGCATTTCATAGTTTTGCGAGCAACTTAGTTCTCGGAGACACCAATGATGCGCCCGACGTCTTCGTGAAGGATCTAACGACTGGGATCATTACGCTCGTTAGTACCAACAGCGACGGAGTCCAGGGAAACAACGCTTCGTTGTTTCCCTCCATCGCGGCCGACAGCAGCGGCCATGTGTTCGTGACATTTGGCAGTTTCGCGAGCAACCTCGTCGCCGCAGACACACATGGCGAGTTGAACTTGTATGTGAAGGATCTCAGCACCGGGACGACAACACTCGTCAATACCGACATCAATCGAGCACCCGCACGCATCTCCTCGTTTGAATCAGCGGTGGCGGTTGATGACAACGGCCACGCCTACGTCGCATATTCCAGCAACGCAAACAATTTGGTCTCCGAAGACACCAACGAAAACTTCGACGTGTTTTTGAAGGATCTGTCGACGGGGATCACCACATTGGTCAGCACGGACAGCTTTGGAGTACAGGGCAACTCGTCCTCCTCAACAGCCGCGCTCGCCGTTGACAGCAGCGGCCATGTCTATGTGCTGTTTGGTTCCGCAGCGTCGAATTTGGTTCCCGACGACACAAACAACACGATCGACGTTTTTGTCAAAGATGTCGACTCAGGAGTGACCACGCTCGTCAGCACAGACACCAACGGCACGCAGGGAAACAATGAATCGCTTCTCAGTTCGATCGCGGTTGATGGCAGTGACCACGTTTACGCCGCGTTCTACAGCTTTGCGAACAACCTCGTCTTCGGAGACACAAACGACCGGTCTGACGTCTTCGTGAAGGATCTAACGACTGGAATCCTGACTCGCGTGAGTACAGACAGCGACGGACTCCAGGGAAACAGCGCTTCGTTGTTTGCATCGATTGCGGCCGACAACAACGGTCGCGTCTCCGTCGCATTTACCAGCACTGCCAACAACTTGGTGCCGGGGGACACAAACGAACGATCCGACGTATTCGTGAAGGATCTGACGACAGGGACAACCACGCTGGCCAGCAGCAACAGCGTAGGTATTCCAGGAAATAACGACTCACCGTCCGGCGGCATCCGTCCCTCGTTAGCGATTGACGCCAGCGGCCAGATCTTGGTCGCATTCGCCAGCGCGGCGAGTACTCTCGTCGCGAATGATTTCAATTTAGGCTCCGACGTGTTTGTGAAGAACCTCACGTCCGGAACGACAACCGTTGTTTCCACGGGCGTTCCCGGTCTGCAGAGTCGGACGGCGGCGAGTTCCAGTAGCGGAGCCGCCGTCAGCCGCGACGGTCGCTACGTTGCGTTTACAAGTTTCGACAGCAACCTTGTCGCCGGTGACACTAACAATGCGACTGACGTCTTCGTGCGTGATCGCGTTACCGGAACCACGACGCTGGTCAGTACCACCACCGATGGTTCGATGTCTGCGGGAACATTCGATTTCGCGCCGCCCTCATTGGCGGTTGACGTTCAAGGTCACGTCTATGTGGCCTTTTCCAGCTTGGCGACCAATCTTGTCGACGGGGACACGAACGAGGCGATTGACGTCTTCGTGAAAGATCTGACGACGGGCATCACGAGTCGTGTCAGTACCGACAGCGAGGGCCAGCAGGGGAACGATTCTTCGGGTGACTTCATCTCCCGGCCTTCCATAGCAATTGACATCGACGGCCACGTTTACGTCGCGTTCTCCAGCCGCGCGAGCAACCTGGTCGCCGATGATACGAATGACTCTACCGATGTCTTTGTGAAAAACTTGACGGCCGGAATCACGACGCGAGTCAGCACGGGCAGTGACGGTACACAAGGGGATTTTGAGTCTGGTCAAGGATCTTCTCCGTCGCTGGCGGTTGATGAACATGGTCACGTCTATGTGGCCTTTGTAAGCGGCGCGACCAATCTCGTTCCCGGTGACACCAACAACCATTCCGATGTGTTTGTCAAAGATCTGGCGACGGGCCAAACGGTTCGCGTCAACACGAGCAGCAACGGCGAGCAGGCGAATAATTCTATCGCATTCGGCACTTCTCCCTCTTTGGCGGTGGATCACAACGGCCGCGTTTACGTCGCCTTCAGCACCGACGCGTCCAACCTGGTCGCGGGAGACACGGGAAATTACACCGATGTCTTCGTCAAAGATCTGGCCACCGGCATCACGACGCGCGTCAGCACAGATCGCCAAGGCAACGCGGGGAACTTCTTTTCGAGTGCCTTCTCGTCACCCTCTTTGGCAATTGATGGCAACGGCCACGTCTACGTCGCGTTTGCCAGTGACGCCAGCAATTTGGTCGCGGGGGACACCAACGGTACGACCGATGTTTTTGTGAAGGATTTGACGGGGCCCACAACGCTCGTGAGCACCGACAGCAGGGGGCAACCAGGGAACTTTCCATCGTCTGCAATGGGACAATCCCCCTCTTTGGCCGTCGATGACAGCGGACATTTCTATGTCGCGTTTTCGAGTTTCGCGACGAACTTGGTCGCGGGGGATTTCAATCAGCAAACAGACGTGTTCCTGTTCACGGGAGTGATCGACAACGCTCCCTCGATCTCTTCCATCGCCGATCAAAGCCTGCCCCCCGGACAATCGACCGGCGCGATTCCCTTCACCGTGAGTGATTCTGAAACCGCTGCCGCGGATCTCATCGTGACGGTGACTTCCTCGAATCCCAACGCCGTTCCGCTCGACAACATTGTCCTGGAGGGTGACGGAACCGAGCGGACCATCACCGTGACCTCGAACAACACGTTTGGGTTCAGCCGGATCACGGTCTCCGTCAGCGATGGCGTGAATTCCCGGAGCACGCAGTTCACGGTGAATCAGCCCTCTCCGTTCGACGCTGCCTACACCGGCACCTATGCCGGCGAGATTCTGTTTGATCCGGAGCACGACGGCACTTTTGAGTCGTTTGATTTTTCGTTCTTGGACCAGTCGCTGCTGGTCAGCGTGTTCGACGGTGTGGTGTCGGCCTACGTGCCGGGAATCTTCGGCGTGGGAAGCAGCACGCTGGATTCCAACGGTGGCTTCTCGGTGACAATTCATGGTTCGATCGTTCCCGGCGCGGACCTGACGTACTCCGGCAGCTTGGTGGACAACGATGGCGAATTGTCTGGGAGTGGCGTCTGGACAGTTACGAGCAACGGCGATTCTCAGGACATCGATTACCGAGGCGGCGGAACGTGGTCGCTGTCGCATGTCGCTCATGTGAACACGACGTTTGACGGCACCTTCACGATGCCGTTTAGCAGTTCGTTCCAAGGCTTCATCCTCGCGGATGGGCAGGCGATTTTTCCTCAGGATCATTCCTTGCAAGTCACGATCCATCAGGGGATCGTGACGTTCGACGTCCCCGGCTTGAATGCCAGCGGGATCGGCCACCTCTTTTCAGATGGCCGGCTGACCGTGACCACCAGCGGGATTCTGGAGGGGACCGAATTCACCGAACAATTTGCCGGTCAGGTGAGTTCTTTTCCTGGCAACAACTTGGCGACTGGCTTTGGATTCTGGCGTGTCATCAGCACGCCGGATCTGTTTGACGGAGGCCAGTGGAGCATCTTCCGCGACGATCCGACCGATCAACAATTACGACTTTCGGATGCGGGGGGCGTCTATGAAGTGGTTGCCGATGGAGGTGACGTCGTCATACGAGCTCAAGATGGGACGGAGTTGTTCCGTAACTTCCGCACCTCGATTCGCACATTGTCGATCATCGGCGGCGACGGCGACGACACGGTCATTCTTCACGCCGACGACGCTTTGAATCTGATCGGGCAAGGCTTTTCGGTGTCTGGTGGCGGGCAGGGTGCCGGCGGTGATGCGGTGCAGATCGTCGGAAACCTTCCGTGGAGCTTCGACAGCTACGCCGCCTCAGGCAGCGACGAGAGCTTCATCAACGCGAGCGACATTCGGTTTGACCCGATGACCGGCATCGGCGTCTTTCGCAACTTCACCGCCAGGCTGTCGGGCGTGGAGCAGGTGCGTGATGAGCTGGTGGTGTCGCAGCGCGTGGTCTCGCTGAGCAGCGCGGCCGACCAGAACATCGAGTTCAGCGATGTGGGCGACGCCAATGACGGGTTCATGAGATTGGCCTCCGAGGCAACGCACACTTCGTTGACATTCCGCCTGCCCTCGATCGCCGCGGCGCTGGACCCGAATTTCCAGACGGCCACGTTGAGCGTGTCTCTTGGCGGCGGAGCGGATCGCTTCGAAACCACATCGACGGACAACGCGCTGGAGTCAGTCCTCTTTTCCGTTTCTGGCAACGCCGGGGACGATCAGATTCTGAATAGTGGCCTGAGCCACGACATGCTGTTTGGCGGCGAGGGAAATGACACGCTCGTCGGCGGCGCGGGGAATAGCGTTCTGGATGGCGAGGATGGGAATAACTCACTCGTTGGTGGAGCTGGCAACGACAGGCTGAACGGCGGCAACAGCGACACGCATACGAATACGTTGGAAGGGGGTGAGGGAATCGACGAAGTGTTCGTGGTGGGGGGAGATAACACCGCGTTCACAATGACGCTCTCCAACACACAACTTCTGTTTGATCAGGCCGAGTTCGCGACGCTGAATAGCATCGAGACGGCGCATTTGACATTGGACTGTGGCGAGCATTTCGTCGTTGACGCCAGTGCCTTCAGTGGCAGCTCGCACATTGAAGTCTCTTCCTTTGAAGGGGCGACCGTCACGGGCGGAGTGGGCAACGACATTCTTTCGGTCAACAGCGGTAGTGCAGTGTTCTTTGGTGGGGCCGGTGATGACACATTGACGGGTGGTTTTGGCGATGACGTCCTGGATGGCGGCGATGGCTCGGACGTGGTGACCGCGACGGGAGACGTCGACTTCGAGTTGCGCGATGACCAATTGACCGGACTGGGGATCGACTCGCTGATCTCGATCGAGCATGCCCGCTTGACCGGCGGGTTCGGCGGCAATTTCATCAACGCGATCCATTTCACGCTGGGAGGCGTGACCTTGGACGGTGCTGATGGCGACGACCGGATCTTCGGCGGTAACTCGGACGATGAACTGATTGGCGGTTTCGGCAACGACATTTTGGGGGGCTGGTTTGGCAACGATTTGATGAGTGGCGGTGAGGGCGACGATTCTCTGACGGGGTTCGATGGCAACGACACGGTTCTGGGTGGTGCAGGCAATGATGAGCTGACGGGTGGCACGAGTCGCTTCAACGGAGACGAAGGGCACGATCCGCAAAACGCCACCGACGGCGCTGACTTGCTCGATGGCGGCGACGGCATCGACACGTTGTTTGCCGCCGGTGATTTCGATCTCGTTTTGACCGACACGTTGTTGGTTGGCCCCCGCTATGGCGAAGACTCATTGACGTCGATCGAGAATGCCAACCTTTCGGGAGCGAATCTGTCGGATGGAATCAGCGGAAACAACGTGCTCGACGCATCCGCCTTCACGTTAGGTGCCGTCACGATGGGTGGCGGTGCGGGCAACGACACGGTCATTGGCGGTTCGGGCAACGACGAAATCTTTGGGGACACTGGCAGCGACGTTCTCATCGGCGGAGACGGCAACGACTTCATCTTTGACGACATCGATCCTGACGGGGACGACTTGATTGACGGCGGCAACGGCGACGATGCACTCAGTGGCGGGATTGGGAACGATACGGTCCGAGGCGGTGCAGGGAATGACTCCCTTCAAAACCTCGACGGTGATGAGGACCAATTAGATCGTTCGGGCGGCGACATCCTGGATGGCGGAGATGGCATGGACACACTTCGTGTCGCCGCCCATTTCTCGGCGCAATTCGTGGTGCTCACGGATCTGGAGGTGGAGACACGCGATGCCAATGGTGGCGTCGTCGAACACGCCGCACTAGCAAGCATCGAATTCGCGAATATCGACAGCACGCACGAAACACCCGACATCGACGCCAGTGGCTTCTCTGGGAATACCCAAATCTTCGCCGTCAACGCGATCGCGTCCACGATCCTCGGCGGGAGCGGCAGTGATGTCATCTTTACCGCCGACGGCGACGATTTCATTTCCGGCGGCAATGGCAGCGACTCGATCTTCAGCGGTGGCGGCAACGACGCCGTCCTCGGCGGCGCGGGGAACGATGTTCTGGAGGCGGGTGACGGCAACGACAACATGGATGGCGGAGCCGGCAACGATCTCGTTGTCGGGGGGAACGGCGACGACATTCTCACCGGTGGGGACGGCAGCGACCTGATCAATGGCGATACTGGTAACGACGTGATCGACGGCGGTGCCGATAACGATGTCTTGCAAGGCGAAGCGGGGGACGATCAGGTGCTCGGCGGACTGGGCGATGACACGCTCGGCGGCGGTCTTGGAAACAATGCCTTGGACGGTGGCGATGGATTTGATTTGGTTCTCGAATTCTTCAATGCCGTCTCGACACTGACGCTCACCGACACGACGTTGATCGGAATTGACCTCGATGACTTCGAGTTTGTGAACGATTCGCTGTTGAGCATTGACGCGGCGAATCTCCAGGTGCCCAGCGTCGGTCCGCTGGTCGACGCGGGCAGCTTCCACGGACGGCTGACGGCTTTCGTGAACGGCAACGGAGACCAAGTCGCGACGTTGATCGGAGGATTCGGAGACGATCAGTTGTCTTCGGATGGCCCTGTCTTCGGCGGCGATGGCAACGACCTGATCTCCACTCAAGTGGGATACCGCGTGGACGGCGGTGCGGGGTATGACCGGCTGCAACTTTTCGGACCCAGCGAGATTGACCTGACGCTCGTCCCAGCCGGCCAGGTGACGTCGATTGAAGAGTTGGAGCCGTTGACCAGCCAACTCATTTTGAATCAGGAGACCGTCCTGAACTTCTCTGGTCCAGAGAACCTTCTGACGGTGACTCGTGACTTCAACTCGTTCGTCGTTGTGACTCTGGCCGACCTCGACGACTGGACGCAGGGAGCTTTCGAGCGGACCAACGGCCGGACCCTCGCCGTCTTCACGCAGGGGGACGCCACGCTGAAGGTGCATGTTTCCACGCAGATTCAAGGCCAAGTCTGGAACGACTTGAACGGCGATGGAATTCTCAACCGCGATCCAGAAACCAACCAACCTCTGGAACCGGGTCTCGAGGGTCGCACGGTCTTCGTCGATCTGAACCACAACAGCTTGTTCGATAGCGGCGAACCGGTGGCTGTCTCCCTGTCTGATGGCAGCTACCTCATTCCCGATACACCGATCGGCGAGCAAGCGATTCGACAAGTTCTTCCACCGGGTTTGCGTGAGACACATGGAACACAAACCGTCGTCATCCCACCGGGCGGCTTGATTGGCCCAGCCGTTCTCAATGCCGACTTTGGCAGCCAAGTGATTCCTCCCGCGGAACTTCGCGGCGTCGCGTGGGACGATCGCAATGCCAACGGTCTGCGAGAATCTGACGAACCAGGTTTGGCCGGCGTGACTGTCTTCCTGGATGCCAACCACAACGGCGCACTGGACGCCGGGGAGGTCAGCAGGCTGACGAGCGCGGATGATCCGGAAACGACCGACGTCGACGAGGGGGGCGTCTATCGCTTTGAAAACGTCGATCCCGGCACGTATGTCGTTCGCGAACAAACTCCGGCGGGAGCCATCCTGACCTTCCCGGAGATTCGCGGTCTCAACGATCCGCCATTTGATAGCTCCCTCTTTGGAAGCCGCACTATCAGCGCGGATGGTCGGTATGAAGTGTTTCTCAGCGATGAATCGGACTTGGTCGCTGGGGACACCAACTCAATCTCCGACATCTTCCGCCGAGACACATGGACCGGAGATGTGGTGCGCGTCAACGTGACGGCCGATGGAACCGAGTCGAACGGATCAGGCTCTGATCTGGCAATCAGCGCGGACGGCCGATTCGTGGCGTTCACATCGTTTGCCAACGACTTAGTGCCGAACACCATCGTCTTTGGCCAAAGAGTCTTCGTGAAAGACTTGGAAACGGGAGCGATCGAACATTTCGGTCAACTGCTGATCGCAGAACATTCGGGGCCAGGGCAATCTCATGCGTCATTGAGCGCCGATGGCCGCTACGTCGTGTTTGATAGTTCCGACCGCTCGAATTTGGTCGCCGGCGACAACAATCGTCGCACCGATGTCTTCGTCGCGGATCGCGAGACGGGAGTCATCGAGCGAATCAGCGGTCAAGCGAGTGGCCTTGGGTCTAATTTCGGCGGCTTCGATCCCGCGATCAGCGACGATGGTCGCTACGTCGTGTTTGTTTCGGCATCGAACAATTTGGTTCCCGTGAGGCCAACGTTCAACGTGGGACTCTTCATCACGGATCGAGAAACGGGCGAGACCAAGCTGCTGTTTGAGGGCCGTCACGGCACTCCAGGTGGTGCGTCGTTGAGCCAAGACGGACAATTCATTCGTTTTGGTTCGGATGAAGGGGTCTCGCGAGTCCTCGCCAATCCATTCCTCACGCCAGGTTCTGATGCTCCGAATTTCGTCGTCACGGTGGACGTTGGCCAGGTTGTTTCAGATCTCGACTTCGGCAATTTCACAGAACCGTTTACCAGCTCGATTCACGGTGTCGTGTTCAACGATCTGAATGGGGCCGGTCAACAAGCCAGTTTCCCGGCTGCCCACAGCTTCGTGCTCCCGCGAGGCACGATTGATCCGCTGATTCTGGATCTCTCCGGCAACGAGTTGGTGCAATCCAACGGTCTGTGGATCACCAAGCAAGAAGTGTTGACCGTCCACGGAACGGCTCGACCGGGTGCAACGATCCGATTGGAGAGCGGCTCCGACGATGACTACGACGACGGCATTACGGTTGCGGGGACGGACGGAGTCTTTGAAATGCAGGTCACGCTCACGCATGACACGCAGAACTTGGGTGTCAACACCTTGAGATTCTCGACGTCTGACGCCGGAATGCAGGCCAGTTCGGAAACAGTCGTGGTGCATTACGCGATCGGTAGCGTGGTCCGCTTCGTCAGCAACCTGGGAACCTTTGATGTCGAACTCCTGGATTCCGATGCGCCGAATACGGTCGCCAATTTCAAGAGTTATTTGGACGACTACACGAATTCGATCGTGCATCGTTCGATCAGCCAATTCGTGATTCAAGGAGGTGGTTTCACCGTGGACGGGGCGAACGTCTCGGCAATCGCGACCACCGCGCCGATCGACAACGAATTCAATCCGGCCAATTCCAATGTCGCCGGCACTCTGGCAATGGCCAAGCTGGGCGGACAACCAAATTCCGCCACCAGCCAATGGTTTATCAACGTCGAGAATAACAGTGCCAATCTCGACTCTCAGAATGGCGGCTTCACCGTGTTTGGTCGTCTCATTGGAGAAGGCCTGTCTGTCTCCCAAACCATTAACTCTCTGCCGACGTTTGACCTCCGCAACACTTTGGGCACGGCTTTCACCGATGTCCCGATTCGTGAGCAATTCGATCCTGGCTCCGGTGCCTCTCCAAGCGGCGACGACTTTGTCGGTTTCCGTGGGATCAGTGAAATCCTTGTCCAAGGGGAAACGACTCCGAATGCTTTCGACACCATCACTCTTGACGCGTATGAGGTTGCTCTCAGTCCCAACGATCCGGTGACAGTTGAAGTCACCGTGACGACTCCGATGGCCGGTGTCCCTCGCGACATTGCATTGGAATTGGACATCGGAGGTGTCGGCATTCAGGCGGAGGTCGCGCCGTTCCAATTCGAAAATGTGCAACCGGGTTCCAGCGTGACATTCTCGATTCGACTAACGGCGGAAAGTAGTTTTCCAAACGGCCGCATCGCGCTGCGCTCGAATTCCAATGGACTTGCCGGCCCCATTGCCGAGTTGCTCGTGACTCCCAGCCTGGACTCGGAACCGGGACTGTCCGGCAGGACCGTCTTCCTGGATCAGAACAACAATGGCGTGCTCGATGCTGGCGAAGTCAGCACACACACGGCCGCCGATGATCCCGGCACCCCGCAAAACGAAGCGGGCACTTACTCGTTCACAGGACTGGCCAGCGGGCTACAAGCCGTGGCCGAGCAATTGCCGATCTTCCGGACTCGTCCCAACGAATTTGGGTTGATCTCCGCGACCGACGGTCAGTTCGTCTTTGGACCAAGGTATCTCCGAGTCGGACAGGGTGAGGCGCTGAACGGGGTTGATTTTGGGGACTTGGAACTTCGCCGTGAAATTCATGGGACGCAATGGCTCGACGACAATGCCAACGGCATTCGTGATCCTGATGAATCCGGCTTGGCGGGCATCACGATCTATCTCGATTTGAATCACAATGGCAGCGTGGATGCTGGCGAGCCCAGGACGCTCACGGCTGAGGATGATCCCGCGACGACGGGAGTTGATGAAACGGGACGCTACCAATTCGTCGGATTGCTGCCCGGCAATTACGACGTGCGAGAAGTTGTCCCCAGCGGATTTCGCACGACGTTCGCGCCGACGATCCAGCGCGTCGATGTGCCCGAAGACGAAACCTTGCCCAACGGTCGTACCGTTCAGAACTCTCAGGCTCAGATCAGCGGGGACGGCCGGTTCGTGGTATTCTTCTCGGACGCCACCAACTTCGTCCCCAATGACACGAACGGCGCGTCCGATGTCTTCGTCAAGGATTTGCAGACAGGCGTCGTGACCCGCGTCAGCGTCGCGTCAGACGGCACGCAAGCGAATAGCGACTCCTACTTCCCGGCCATCAGCGCGAATGGCCGCTTTGTGGTCTTCACGTCCGATGCGTCGAACTTGGTCTCCGATGACACCAATGGGTTTAGGATCGACACGTTCGTCAAAGATCTGCTCACGGGAGTCGTCGAGCGAATTGACAACGGACCAACGACGGGCAACACCGGGGAAGACGAGTACTCTCCGTCGATTAGCGGTGACGGCCGTTATGTCGTCTTCTTGGGTGGTGATTTTGATTCCCCGGATGTTGTCCTCTACGACCGCCAGACGGGCACCAGTCGAATTCTCGGTGCGTTTGTTGATTTCGGTGGCTTCGGCTCCGGGGATCCGACCATTAGCGTGAGTGGCGAGTTTGTCGATTTTCACAACGGATTAGTTCTCAATCTCAGCACGGGCGAAGTCGATGATAGTCCGGTTGTGGGGCGTTTCGTGGCCAATGAAGTCGAGCGCGGTTTCATGGTGACGGACCTCGACACTCAGATCTCGCTCCGCCTGGACGTGCCGCAATTCGACCAAAATGCTTACGGAGGGTTCGCACTCTTCGCATTCGACACGTACTCGTTCAACTCGTTCACAGAGAACGGCGACCGTTTGCTTTTAGTTCGCACTCCGAACGCCTTCTATCAAACCGAAGTGGATTTCGTTCGGCCACGCCAAGTGGAGTTGTATGTCGTCCAGAATCCATTCTTTGCCCTGGATGCCCTGCGCGTTCAGACGCTCGTCAGCATCTCTGTGGGTGACGTGCTGACGGGTGTCGATTTCGGAAGTTCGAGGTCAACGGTCACTGCGGTCGCCAGCATCGCCAGCGCAGAGGCGACGGAAGGTTCGGGAGTGGTGTTCACGATTACGCTGTCGAACGCGCTCGACGTGGAATCGTCGGTGACGTTCTCAACGTCGAACGGAACGGCGACGACGGAAGATGGCGACTACTCGGCGATCTCAGCGCAGACGGTGGTGTTTGCGGCGGGAACCACTTCGCAAACAGTGACGGTCCACACCATCGGCGACGACAAGATCGAAGCCCATGAAACCTTCACGGCCAGCTTAAGCGCGCTCAGCGGCGGCAGAATCACGGTCTCGGACACGGAAGGTTCCGCCACCGGCACCATCAACAACGATGACATGCAAACGTTGTCGATCAGCAGTCCCACGGTGACGGAAGGGACGGGAGGAACGAAAACCTTGACGTTCACCGTCACATCGGCCAGCGCGGTCCAAGGCGGATTCACCGTTGCGTTCAGCAATGCGACCGGGACAGCGGGAGCCAGCGATTTCTCGGTGACGACCGCTAGTCCGCTGACGTTTGCCGGAACGGCCAACGAGACGCAGACGATCTCGGTGGACATCGCCACGGACTCGATCATCGAAGCCAATGAGCAGTTCACGGTCACGCTGGGAACTGTGTCGGCCGCGACGGCGACTCAAAGTGCGGCGATCACGACCGGCGCGGTGGGAACGGGGACGGTCAACAACGATGACGTCGAGACGTTGACGATCAGTAGTCCGACGGTGACCGAAGGGACCGGCGGCACGAAGACGCTGACATTCACCGTCACGTCGGCCAGCGCGGTTCAAGGCGGATTCACCGTTGCGTTCAGCAATGCGAACGGGACGGCGGGAGATGGCGACTACTCGGTGACGACAAGCAGTCCGCTCTCCTTCACGGGAGCGGCCAACGAGACGCAGACGATCTCGGTGGACATCGCCACGGACGCGATCATCGAAGCCAATGAGCAGTTCACGATCACGCTGGGAACCGTCGCTGGGACGACTGCGACGCAAAGCGCGGCGATCACAACTGGCGCGGTGGGGACGGGGACGATCAACAACGATGACGTCGAGACGTTGACGATCAGCAGTCCGACGGTGACCGAAGGGACCGGCGGCACGAAGACGCTGACATTCACCGTCACATCGGCCAGCGCGGTGCAAGGGGGATTCACTGTCGCGTTCAGCAATGCGAACGGGACGGCGGAAGATGGCGACTACTCGGTGACGACAAGCAGTCCGCTCTCCTTCACGGGTGCGGCCAACGAGACGCGGACGATCTCGGTGGACATCGCCACGGACGCGATCATCGAAGCCAATGAGCAGTTCACGGTCACGCTGGGAACTGTCGCGGGTGCGACGGCGACTCAAAGTGCGGCGATCACGACCGGTGCGGTGGGGACCGGGACGATCAACAACGACGATGTGGAGACGTTGACGATCACCAGTCCGACGATCACGGAAGGGACCGGCGGCACGAGCGAGATGACGTTTACCGTGACTTCTCCCAATGCGGTCCAGGGTGGGTTCAGCGTGGGGTTCAGGCTCGCCGACGTGACCACGGACGGCTCCGATCACGGGGCGTTTCCTACTGGTTCGCTGGCCTTTTCGGGAGCAGCCGGCGAGTCGCATGAGATCACAGTCACGGTCAACGGCGACACGCTGCCGGAACGAACCGAGACGCTGACGGCGACGCTGGAAGCCGTGTCGGGCACGACAGCGACACAGATTGCGGCGATCACAACGGGCGCGGTCGGGACGGGTTCGATCGCGAATGATGACCTGCTCGACCTCGTCTATGCCGACACCAACAACGTCGGGCTTACGGCATCCGTGGTCAACGGCCGGGTGTTGGTCAGACTCAATGGGATCGCTCAGCCGCAGTTTGATCCGGAGGTCGTCCGGACGATCACCATCACGGGTGGCACCAAGGACGACACCATCGACTTGACGGGGCTGACGACAGGGCCGCAAGGCGCGTACTCGCATCTGACGAGCATTGTCCTCGTCGGTGGTGCGGGGATCGACAGGATCACCGGCTCCGATTTCGATGAGACGATCACCGGCGGCGTGGGCAATGACATTCTCGATGGCAAAGGTGGGACGAACACCTTGGTCGAGACAGGGAACGTCGACTTCACGCTCACGAATACCGCTTTAACGGGCGTCGGTACGGACACGCTGGCTCGTTTCCAAATCGCCAACCTGACCGGCGGCGCGGGGGCCAACACCTTCACCGTCAGTGGCTGGACTGGCCGCGGCACGATTGATGGCTCAACCAGCCCCGGCAATACCGTTGATCGGATCGTGGCCGTTCACGATACGGACATGACGCTGACGGATACGTCACTGGCCGCCACAGGCTTCGGCACGCTGACATTGGTCGGGATCGAAACCGCGAACCTGACCGGTGGTGCCAGTGCGAATACTTTCGACGTCAGCGGTTGGACTCGCGCGGCCACATTGGTGGGTGGCGGAGGAGCCGACACGATCGCCGCCACGAAGGATGTCAACTTCACGCTCACGAACACCGGACTGCAAACCAGCGATGGCATGAACGTGTCGTTGAACACGAGCTTCTTGACGGCCAATCTCACGGGAGGCGATAGCGCGAACACCTTCACCGTCAGCGGTTGGACTCGTGCGGGATCATTTGCGGGCGGTGGCGGTGGCGACACGATCGCTGCCACGAAGAACGCGAGCTTCACGCTCTCGGACTCCGGGCTGCAAACCGGCGACGGCATGAACCTGTCGCTGGACAGCGAATTCACGATTGCCAACCTGACGGGGGGCGCGGCGGCCAACACCTTTAACGTCGGCGGTTGGACTCATGCCGGAACATTGGTGGGAGGCGGCGGTCCCTCCGACACGATCGTCGCCACCAAGGATGCGGACTTCACGCTCAGCAACACGGGCCTGCAGACCAGCGATGGGATGAGCCTGGCATTCAACAGCAATTTCACGACCGCAAATCTGACCGGCGGCGCGAGCGCGAATACCTTTACGGTCAGCGAGTGGACTCGTGGGGGAGCATTGGCGGGCGGTGGCGGCGACGACACGATTGAGGCCGTCAAGAACTTCAACTTCACCCTCTCGAACTCGGGGTTGCAAACGACCGACGGGATGAATCTGTCGTTGAACGGCGATTTCACGACGGCAAATCTGACCGGCGGCGCGAGCGCGAATATCTTCACCGTCAGTGGCTGGACTCATGCGGGAGCATTGGCCGGCGGCGGAGGTGACGACACGATTGCCGCCACGAAGAATGTGGACTTCACGATCACCAACTCGGGACTGCAGACGACAGATGGAATGAATCTGTCGTTGAGCAGCGATTTCAGGATTGCGAACCTGACCGGCGGCGCGAGTGCGAATAGCTTCACCGTCACCGATTGGACTGGCAGCGGCACGATCACTGGCCTGGCCAGCGCCGCCGGCACCTTCGACGAGATCGTGGCCGCTCACGACACGAACATGACGCTCACGAATACGTCACTGGCCGCCGCGGGCTTCGGCACACTGACGTTAGCCGGCATCGAAACCGCGACTCTGACCGGCGGCGCGAGTGCGAATGTCTTTAACGTCAGCGGCTGGACTCAGGCGGGAACATTCGCCGGAGGCGGCGGAGGCGACACGATCGCCGCCACGAGAAATGTGGGCTTCACGCTCTCGGACTCCGGACTGCAAGCCAGCGACGGAATGAATCTGTCGCTGGACGATGAATTCACGATTGCGAATCTGACCGGCGGCGCGGGGGCGAATACCTTCAACGTCGGCGGCTGGACTCACGCCGGAACATTGACGGGGGGCGGAGGAGCCGACTCGATCGTGGCTACCAAGGATGCGGACTTCACGCTCACCAACTCCGGCCTGCATACCAGCGATGGCATGAGCCTGGCCCTCAGCGGCAATTTCACGACAGCGAATCTGACCGGCGGCGTCAGCGAGAATACCTTTACGGTCAGTGATTGGACTCGTGGGGGAGCATTGGCGGGCGGTGGTGGTGACGACACGATTGTGGCCGTCAAGAATTTCAACTTCACGCTCACCAACACGCAGTTGCAAACGAGCGATGGAATGAGCCTGTCGTTGAACAACAACTTCACGACCGCGAACCTGACGGGCGGCGCGAGCGCGAATACCTTCACCGTCAGCGGTTGGACGCATGAGGGTGCCTTGTTCGGCGGCGGCGGCGGCGACACGATCGCCGCGACGAAGAACGTAGACTTCACTATCAGCAACACGGCACTGCAAACGACCGATGGGATGAATCTGTCGTTGAACAGCGACTTCACGATCGCGAACCTGACGGGCGGCGCGGTTGCGAATAGCTTCACCGTCACTGGTTGGACTGGCACGGGAACGATCAATGGCATGACCAGTGCGGCCGGCACCGTCGATCAGATTATTGCCGTGTATGACGCGGACATGACGCTGACGAATACGTCGCTGGCGGCCGCGGGCTTCGGCACGCTGACATTGGCCGGCCTCGAAACTGCGAGCCTGACCGGCGGCGCGAGTGCGAATGTCTTCAACGTCAGCGGTTGGACTCGTGCTGGATCATTGGCGGGTGGTGGCGGTGGCGACACGATCGTCGCCACGAAGAATGTGAACTTCACGCTCGCGGATACCGGCCTGCAAACCAGCGACGGAATGAATCTGTCGCTGGACGACGAATTCGCCATTGCGAACCTGACCGGCGGCGCGGGGGCGAACATCTTCACCGTCGGCGGCTGGTCTCATGCCGGAACATTGACGGGAGGGGGAGGTGCCGACTCGATCGTGGCCACCAAGGATGCGGACTTCACGCTCTCCAACTCGGGCCTGCATGCCAGCGATGGACTGAGCCTGGTGTTGAGCGGCAATTTCGCGACTGCGAAATTGACGGGTGGCGCGAGCGAGAACACCTTCACGGTGAGCGATTGGACTCGAGCAGCCACATTAACGGGAGGTGGCGGTGCCGACACGATTGCAGCCACGAAAGATGTCAGCTTCACGCTTTCCAATACCAAGCTCCAGACGACCGACGGGATGGTGGTGACGTTGAACAGCGATTTCACGATCGCGAACCTGACGGGAGGCGCGAGCGCGAACACTTTCACCGTCAGCGGCTGGACTCATGAGGGAGCCTTGGTCGGCGGCGGCGGTGGCGACACGATCGCCGCGACGAAGAATGCGAACTTCACGATCTCGAACAACAGGCTGCAATCGAGCGATGGGCTGGATCTGTCGTTGAACGGCGACTTCACGATTGCGAATCTGACGGGTGGCGCGAGCGCGAATAGTTTCACCGTCAGCGGTTGGACTGGCAGTGGCGCAATCAACGGCTTGGCCAGCGCCGCCGGCACCCTCGATCAGATCGTGGCCGTGCATGACGCGGACATGACGCTCACGAACACCTCGCTGGCCGCCGCAGGCTTTGGGACGCTGACATTGGCCGGCATCGAAACCGCGAGCCTGACGGGCGGCGCGAGTGCGAATGTCTTCAACGTCAGCGGTTGGACTCGTGCGGGAACATTGGCGGGCGGTGGCGGCGGCGACACGATTGCCGCCACAAAGAATTCCAACGTCACGCTCTCCAACACAGGTCTGCAAACCAGCGATGGAATGAACCTGTCGCTGGACAGCGAATTCACGCTGGCGAACCTGACCGGCGGAGCGGGTGCGAATACCTTCACCGTCAGCGGTTGGACTCGTGCCGGAACATTGGTGGGGGGCGGAGGTGCCGACACGCTTGTGGCGGTCAAGAATTTCAACTTCACCCTCTCGAACTCAGGACTGCAAACGACCGACGGCATGAATCTGTCGTTGTTGAACGGCGACTTCACGACGGCCAACCTGACGGGGGGCGCGAGCGCGAATACCTTCACCGTCGGTGGCTGGAATCGTGCGGGATCGTTCGTGGGTGGGGGCGGCGGCGACACAATCGCGGCCACGAAGGATGTGGGCTTCACGCTCTCGAACACGAAGTTGCAGACGACCGACGGCATGAACCTGACGTTGAACAGCGATTTCACGATCGCAAATCTGACGGGTGGCGCGAGCGCGAATACCTTCACCGTCGGTGGCTGGACTCGTACGGGAGCATTGGCCGGCGGCGGAGGTGGCGACACGATCGCCGCGACGAAGAATACGGGCTTCACGATCTCCAACTCGGGGCTGCAAACGACCGATGGGATGACTCTGTCGTTGAACAGCGATTTCACGATCGCGAACCTGACGGGCGGCGCGAGCGCGAACACCTTCATCGTCAGCGGTTGGACGGGTGGTGGTGTGCTGAGTGGCTTGACCAGCGCCGCCGGCACCTTCGATCAGATCGTGGCTGTGCATGATGCGAACATGACGCTCACGAACACTTCGCTGGCTGCCGCGGGGTTCGGGACGCTGACACTGGCCGGCATCGAAACCGCGAATCTCAGCGGCGGAGAGGCCGACAATCAGTTGATCGCGAACCAATTCACGCTCGGTTCAGTGACCCTGCAAGGGAACGGCGGCAACGACATCTTAGTCGGTGGCTCGCAGAGAGATTCGCTGGATGGCGGAGCGGGGCGAGATTTGCTGATCGGTGGTGCCGGTGCCGACGCCATCAATGGCGGAACCGATGAGGACATCCTCGTCGGGGGCACAACGACCGCCAGCGGTGGAGTTGGACCCGCTCCCGGTGTTGCTGATGTCGCCGCCATGAACGCAATCATGGCCGAATGGACCAGGACCGATGCCAACTCTTCTCAAGAGGCTCGAATCGCCAATCTCATGGCGGGCGTCGGTCCGAATGGGACGAGGCTTGGCGAACGGACGGTCCAAAACGACGCCAACGCCGTTGACAACATCAAGGGAGGCCTGCCGGCTCCAAACAATACGGACCTCGATTGGTTCTTCCGATCCCCTGGCGATGTTCTGGACGCCATCAACGGTGAAACCACGACGGTGCCGATCCCATGACGCTGGGCGTGATTGACCGCGGCACTCCTGCGGGGCGGACAACCTTGTCCGCCGCTCGGTTTTGACGGACGGGATTGTCCGTCCGACGAAAGAAACGCTCTGGACCCTTTCCGGCGAGTGCTTCTATAAACCCGCCCCCTTCCGGCGGCAGACTTTGCCGCTGGGTTGCCTGTCTCGTTTCCACTCGTGGTTTTTTCCCACCGTTCCTGTCTTTGCCCATCGGGAGTCCCCGTGTCGGGCCAGCGATTTCCTGACCGCCTGCGATGGTTCGCAATGTGGTGCGCACTCGGATTGTGCGTGCTCGGTCTGATGCTGCGCGCCGAGTTGAGCGCAGAGAACGGAGTGTCGGAGGTCGTCAACGACGATCCCATTGCGATCGCGGCCGACTATGCGACCGAAGGCAAGACCGAGGATGGTCAGCGAGTTCTCATTCTGCGCGGTCACTGCCGCTTGCAGCAGGGCGGCACGTTGATGACCGCGCGGCAAATGGTCATCTGGCAGACGAGCCCCGTTGGGGCCGAGAAGCTCGCGTTGTATCTCGAAGACGATGTGCGCGTTGAACAGGTCGGGCAATCGGATCAGCAGCCCAGCGCGTTCGTGCAGTTGAGTACTCGTGTCGGCGGGGTTGTCTCGCAGTTTCGATTCTCGTCCCCCAGCAGCAAGATCGACGAGGATGCGCTGTATCAGCGCGGGATCTCGCGGCGGCGCGACGCACAGCGAGCCACTCTGACTCAGACGCAATTCGTCGTCCCGTCTCAAGAGTCGACGCAGCCGAGCCTGCGCGCGCCAGCTTCGCGCGACGGCATGCGGCGCATTCGAGTTTCGCCCCGCACCTCGGCCACCTTTCAATGGGGTTCGGAGAAGTCCGACAACTTGCCCCCCGAGCAGATCACCATTCTGACGGGGGGGGTGAGGCTCGTGATGGAAGGGGACGATCAACTCGACATCATCGACCTCTCCGCCGACCGCGTCGTGATTTGGACCGATGCCAGCGAGTCCGGCCAGTTCAACTTTGAGACGTCGCAATCCAAGGACGCGAAGTACCAAGTCTATCTGGAAGGCAACATCGTCGCGCGCCAGGGTGTCAGCGTGATGCGCGCCGAGCGTGCCTACTACGACGCGCGGGAAGAGCGTGGGCTGTTGCTCGATGCCGAACTGTCGTTCAAGCCGCCGGAACTGAATGGCCAACGCGTTCGCGTCCATGCGGAAAGGCTGCGACAGAATGCGAAGAACGAATTCCATGCCTCGAACGCCTGGACCTCCAGCAGTCAGTTCGGACGGCCGGGCTTTCGCATTCAGAGCAGCGATATCTTCGTCGAACCATACTACGCCGAACCGCTCGACCTGCCCCTTCTTGGCGGCGGATTTGATTCCCAGCGCTTCGATCCGGTGACCGGCGCGCCGATCTATCGCGAAGTCCCTTACATCACCGCGCTGAACAACACGCTGCTGGTCGATGCGCCGTTCGTGAACGATGTCCCGCTGGGTTACGTCCCCTTCATCGCCGGACCGGCGGACGTGCCGAACATTCCGATCAAACGCGCGCAGTTCAATTCCGATCGCGTCTTCGGTTTGCAATTTCGCACGTCGTGGGATCTGTTTGCGTTGCTCGGTACCGAACGGCCGACGGGCACGATGCTAAATCTGGATGCGAACTATTTCTCACGGCGTGGTCCCAGCATCGGTCTCAACGGGGGCTATGCGGTGAACGACTTGTTCGGTTGGCCGGGGACGTCAATCGGCGAAGGGATTGCCAACTACATCCACGACAGCAGCAACGACAACCTGGGGTTCGACCGCCGCAGCCTGGATGTGCCTGAGAACAATCGCGGTCGCCTGACATGGCGACATCGCCAGGAACTGCCCGACGGGTTCCTGCTGCGCGGCGAGTTCGGATATCTCGGTGACCGCAACTACCTCGAACAGTATTACGAGAGCGAGTTTGACACGGGCAAAGACATCGAGACGCTGGTGGCCTTGCAGCAACAGCTCGACAACTGGCAGTGGAACGTGCTCGTTCGGCCGCAGCTCTTTGAGTTCGAGAACAACACTCAATGGCTGCCGCGCGGCGACTTCACGTTCCTCGGCGAGCCGCTGTTGGGAGGCTGGCTGTCGTGGTCCAGCCATTCGATGGGGGGTTACGCACAGCTTCATGCCGCCGACGCGCCGTTCGATCCCGTCGCCGATCGCTTTAACGCGCTGCCGTATTATTCAAACTTGAACGGCGGCTTGGCGATGACGCGGCATGAGTTGTCAGCCCCGCTCGACTTCGGGCCGTTCAACTTGGTGCCCTATGCCTGGGGCGAAGCCGCCGGCTGGAGCGACAGTTCGTCTGGTGACAGCATCAGCCGGCTGGTCGGCAGCGTGGGGGTTCGCGGCAGCATTCAGTTCGCGAAGTACATGCCTGAAGTGCAGAACCGAATCCTGGGACTCAACGGCCTGGCTCACAAGATGGTCTTTGATGTCGACTGGTCGCTGACCGAATCGAATCGCGCACTGTCCACGATCCCGCAGTGGAACGAGTTCGATGACAACTCTCAGGAACGCTTTCGTCAACGACTGCTGTTCAACACGTTTGGCGGCACGCTGCCGGCTCAGTTTGATCCGCGTGGCTTCGCCGTCCGTTCGGGAGCCGGCAGTAGCGTGACGGCTCCGTGGCATGAACTGGTCGATGACCTGCACGTCATTCGTTTGGGTTGGCGGCATCGCCTGCAAACGAAAGTCGGCCCGCTGGAGCGGCTGCGCACGAAAGATTGGATGACGCTCGACCTGGAGATGTCGCTTTTCCCAAATACGAGCCGCGACAATTTCGGCGAGACGGCCGGGCTGCTCGGCGGACGCTACGCTTGGAATGTCGGCGAACGGACCTCGCTGTTGGCGAACGCCAATTACGACGTCTTCAATGGCGGAATGCAGTTGTGGAACTTCGGAGTGCTCAGCCAACGTGGCACGCGCGGCAGCTTGTACGCCGGAGTGCGGCAGGTGAAGGGCTTAGGCTTTGAGAGCCAAATCCTTACGGCTTCGGCCAGCTACGCCATGAGCGACAAGTGGATTGGAACTGTTGGTACCGCGTATGACCTCGCCGAGCATCGCAATCGCGGCCAGTCGTTCACGCTGACCCGTGTCGGAGCCGACTTCTTGTTCCACTTCGG
>CAMDPX010000057.1 GCA_945905295.1 Planctomyces sp. SH-PL62
GGAAAGAAGCCCTGTTCAGTACATTTACACTAATTTGAATTTGGCACTTTAAGCGTCCGAATGACATTTTTTTGAAGTGACCTGCAATTTGGACGCTTATACGCGAACACGCTTCGATTAAACCGACAGGCCCCAAGCTCGGTGGGGTTGGTGGCAATGTTTCTCGCTTGGAGAACATCGGACATCGGCTTTCATTCGGACAAAACTTCGCACACCGCCAGCGCGCTGTTCACGCCGTCTTCGTGGAAGCCGTTGCCCCAATAGGCTCCACAAAACGACGTGCGGTTGACGTTCAACACTTCGCGATGCCGAGCCTGCATGGCTGCTCGGCGAGTCGTGAAGATCGGATGATGGTACTCGAACCGGCCGAGCACTTTCGCGGGATCGATCCGATCGTCGCTGTTGAGCGTCACGCAAAACGTGTTCTTCGACCGAATGTGCTGGAGGATGTTCATGCAATAGCTGACGGTCGCGTGAGCCGTCGGCTCGGCGGGGATCTGATAATTCCAACTGGCCCATGCGAGGCGACGTCGCGGCAGCAGCGATTCGTCGGAATGCAGGACCGCGCTGTTCCGTTCATAAGGAAACGCTCCTAGCAATTCCTGCTCGGTCGATGACGGGTCGGCGAGCATTCGCAGCGCTTGATCGCTGTGACACGCGAAGACAACGTGGTCGAAACGCTCGGCGGTCTGCCCACGCGGCGTGACGTCAACGCCGTCAGCGAGACGACGCACGGCTTCCACCGGCGTGCTGAGTCGGACCCGGTCGCGGAATCGCGGCAACATCGCGGCGACGTATGTTCGCGAACCTCCCTCGATGACTCGCCAAGTCGGCCGATGCCGCACGCTGAGCAAACCGTGATTGCGATAGAACTCGACGATGAAGCGGATCGGGAACTCGGCGAACGTGCCGGTCGGGCAGGACCAGATCGCGGCTCCCATCGGCAGCAGGTATTGATCGGCGAACTCGCGCGAGTAGCGGTGTTGCTTCAGGAACTCACCGACCGTCATCGCGTCATCAACCGGGCGGCTGAGGACCAGTTCTGGACCCTCGCGATTGAAACGCAGGATGTCGCGAATCATGCGATGAAAGCTCGGCCGAAACAGATTCAACCGCTGGGCGAACAAGCCATTGAGCGACGAACCGTTGTACTCCAGGCCGGTGCGATCACAGCGGACGCTGAAGCTCATCGAGGTTGGTTGCGAAGCGATTCGCAGTTCATCCAGCAGTGCGATGAAATTTGGATACGTCCAATCGTTGAAGACGATGAAGCCGGTGTCGATCACATGCCGCTCACCGCCGAACTCGACATCGACGGTGTGCGTGTGCCCGCCGAGATAATCGTTGGCTTCAAAGAGCGTGACTTCGTGATGTAGGCTCAACCGATAAGCGGCGGTCAGTCCGGAGATCCCGGCTCCAATAATGGCGATTCGCATGGCGGCGGAGTCTAGCGACGTGGGGCACGTTTCCAACGTGCCCGGACCAACTACACTTCGCCACATGGCAAGGAACTCGAAGTCCGATTACTGGCATCAGTCGCGACTGCCGTGGCCGTCGCTGGTCTTCTTGATGCCGATGTTGGTGGCCTATGAGGCGGGTGTCCTTTGGGTCGGGGGGGCAAACGCGAAAGAGATTCGCAGCGGTGCCGATCTCTGGCTGCGCGGCGGCCTCGACGCCATCGGCTTGGGAGTGAGCTGGTTGCCTCCGCTGTTGGTCGTGCTGGGATTGCTGGTGTGGCAGTGGATTGAGCGGCATCCGTGGCGAGTCTCGTGGGAGACGTTGGCGGGGATGTTTGCAGAGAGCGTGATCTTCGCGTTCATCTTGCTGTTGCTCGGTCAGCTACAGAGCCGAGTTTTTCCGTCGTCGGTCGTTGACTGCCACGATGTTTCTGGCGGCGCAGGACTCATCGCCGCAATGTCGCCGGGCGGCCTCGAAACGCTCTCGCTCGCGTTGAATTTCGTGGGTGCGGGGATCTACGAAGAAGTCCTCTTCCGATTGGCATTGCTGCCTCCGACGATGGCGGTCTTGAGGCAGCCTGTGTTTTTGCGCCGCTGGGCCACGCCGTTAGCAGTGCTCATCACTAGCCTTTTGTTTGCGGCCGCCCATCATGCCGGACCTTCGGGGGAGGCGTTCGATCTCTTCAAGTTTTGTTTCAGAACGTTGGCCGGTGGCATCTTCGCGGCACTGTTCGTGCAACGCGGCTTCGGCATCACGGTCGCCAGTCACACGCTGTACGACTTGCTGGTCGGCGTCTTGCTGGTCGAATGAATTGCCTTTGACGGCCTCGCTTCTAAGTTGGATCATGGCATCGCGAACGACTTCTCCCAATTCCAGGAGTATGCGTCATGTCTTCTGAACCACCTCTCGCCGTCGAAACCGATCCGCGCTTTCCAAGCGGCCGCTGGCTGGGATTCTTCCTCGATGCCCGCATACCCGGCCGGCATGAGATGGAGCTGGACCTGACGTTTCGCGACGAGGTGCTCACCGGCGAAGGCCGCGACATCGTCGGCGAGTTCTTGATTCGCGGGCGTTACGAACTGGAAGAGGGTCACTGCCATTGGACCAAGCAGTACATCGGCCAACACTCGGTCGCGTATCGCGGCTTCAACGAGGGCAAAGGGATTTGGGGCACCTGGGAAATCCGCTTCCAAGCTTGGCAAGTCACCGGTGGCTTCCACATTTGGCCAGAGGGCATGGCCGATCCCACGGGGGAGAAACTTCACGAGGAAGCCGATGCGCCGTTGTCTTGGGAGTCGCTCGACAATGAGTCGCTGTTTGGGGAACGTGAACCGGCGGTCGCGCCGGGCATCGCGATCGACGACCGTTGAACCAATGAGACAGGCGAGCGGTGCGGCGTCAGCCCCTCGGTCCGACGGCGAACACACCGGTGGGCTGACGCCGACCCGCTCGCCGATCCCGTTCGCCCGTCAATCTTCACTCTGCGGAGGCGGCGCGTTGACGCGATTCATCGCCTCGGAGATGCCGGAGCGGACCCACAGCTCGACGCCGCTGGCCGCGCAGACGATCGCGTGTTCGATCTCCGGCAGTTCCGACTTCGCGAAGCGGGACAGCACAAAGTCCGCCGAATCCATCTGACCCGGCGGTCGGTTGATCCCGATCCGCAGCCGAGCGAAAGCGTCCGTTCCCAATTGCTGCTTGATGTCGCGCAGCCCTTTCTGACCTCCGTCGGAACCGGACGCGCGCATCCGCAACTGGCCGAGCGGCAAGTTCAGGTCGTCCGAGATCACCAGCAGATCCGCCGGAGCAAGCTGAAAGAATTCGAGGCACTGCCGCACGCTCCGTCCGCTGAGATTCATAAACGTCAGCGGCTTGAGCAACCACAACTTCTCGCCGTGGAGCTCCAACTCCCACGTCTCGGCCTCGAACTTGATCCGCGACTTAGGCAGAGCATGGCGGCGCACCAGCTCGTCGATCACGTCATACCCGACGTTGTGCCGAGTCCGCGCGTAACGATCTCCGGGATTGCCCAAGCCGACAATGATTTTCATGGAAGTGACCACCTCGCTCCGTCATTGGATCGAGTATCAGATTAACGGGCGTTCGGAGACATGGGTAACAAGCGGAATGCGATCTTGGTTCGGGGCTGACAGAAAAATGGGGACAGAAAAAATCAGGACAACTCACTTCTGTGACGATCGGTCCCCATCGCTCAAACTTGCCCTCTTCCCTTTTTTCTGTCCCCATTTTTCTGTCAGCCCTCTTCCCAATCCAAAACCAGCAGCAACCCCGGCACGTTGGCGATGAACTCGCGCGCCGCGTACCATGCCGCCCCGTGTTTTGTTCGCAGATGCCGAACCTTAAACCGACCGGCTGACCGGTCTGAGTTTTTCCTGGGAGGACAAGTGATGTTGCCGTTGCGAGCTCGTTGGACGTGTGCTGGTTCCGGGTTTGTTTGTGCCGCCGCAATGCTGGCTGGCTTGTCCGCGACGCCAGCGGCCGAACCGAGATTTGATAGCAAGGTCGTGACGGCTTCGACCAAAGGGCACGTGGTCGAGATTGACCTCGATATCTCCGGAGCGAAATCGCTGTTTCTCGTCGCCACCGATGGCGGCGACGGCTTCGGCTGCGATTGGGCCGACTGGGCTGAGCCGCGACTCATTGGCAAAGATGGCAAAGAATCGAAGCTCACCGAGCTGAAGTGGAAGGCCGCGAGCGCCGGATTCGGCGAGGTCAACCTCAACAAGAACTGCGGCGGCGACGCGCTGAGCATTGACGGCAAGAAGGTTGAATACGGCATCGGCACGCACGCGAACTCGGTGATCGAGTTTGCTCTGCCGGACGGGCATGGCTTCACGAAGTTCAAAGGCCGAGCGGGACTCGATAGTCACGGGACAAATCAAGGCTGCGGCTCGACTGTGCGGTTCCTGGTCTTCACCGACAAGCCCGATCCGAAATACCTCGTCGCTTCAGCAGCGGGAGGCGGAGGTCAGCCGGCCGGAGTCGGTAGCCGCGATCCGAAAGATGCGGTCAAAGGACTCGATGTTGCCGAAGGACTCGAAGCGACGTTGTTCGCGTCCGAAGCGAGCAATCCGGCGATGCTCAATCCGACCAGCATCGACATCGACCATCTCGGCCGAGTCTGGGTCTGCGAGGTCGTGAACTATCGGCATCGCAACGGCGAGCGGAAGGAAGGGGATCGCATCCTGATCCTCGAAGACACCGACGGCGATGGCGTCAGCGACAAGCAGACCGTCTTCCATCAGGGCAAGGATGTGGATTCGGCTCACGGCATTTGCGTGCTGCCGACGCCGAGCGGCAAGGGGACGAAGATCATCGTCTCGGCGAACGACAACGTCTTCTTCCTGTACGACGACGACGGCGATTTGAAGTCGGATCGTAAAGAGATGTTCTTCACCGGCATCGGCGGCACGCAGCACGATCACGGCATCCATGCGTTTCATTTTGGGCCGGACGGCAAGCTGTATTTCAACTTCGGCAACAGCGGCAAGCAGATCAAGGACAAGGAGGGCAAGCCGATCATCGACCTGGCGGGCAACGAAGTGAACGACAGCAAGTCGCACTATCAGGAGGGGATGGTTTTCCGCTGCAACATGGACGGCAGCGAGTTTGAAACGCTGGGCTGGAACTTCCGGAACAACTGGGAGATCGCCGTCGATAGTTTTGGTTCGCTGTGGCAGAGCGATAACGACGACGACGGCAACAAGGGAGTGCGGATCAATTTCGTGATGGAGTTCGGCAACTACGGTTATAAGGACGAGCTGACTCGTGCCGGCTGGCAGTCGCCGCGGACGAACATGGAGACCGAGATTCCGCTGCGTCACTGGCATCTGAACGATCCGGGTGTCGTGCCGAACCTGCTGCAAACGGGAGCCGGTTCGCCGACGGGCATCATCGTTTATGAAGGGGACTTGCTGCCGGAGGTGTTTCGGAATCAGGTGATCCACTGCGACGCCGGGCCGAACGTGGTGCGCGCCTACCCGGTGAAGAAGTCGGGAGCGGGCTACACCGCCGAGACGGTCAACATTCTGAGCGGTGCTCGCGACAACTGGTTCCGTCCGAGCGACGTGTGTGTGGCTCCGGACGGTTCGCTGCTCGTGGCCGACTGGTACGACCCCGGCGTGGGAGGCCACCGCATGGGAGACGCCGACCGCGGCCGCCTCTTCCGAGTCGCTCCGCCGAAGACCCCGTACAAATTCCCGAAGGTCGATGTCAGCACCGTCGAGGGCGCGATCGCCGCGCTGAAGAGTCCCAACGAAGCCACGAGGTATCTCGCTTGGACGGCACTGCACGCGATGGGTGAAAAGGCCGAAGCGGATCTCGTCAAGATTGCCATGTGGAAGAAACCTCCCGTCAGAAGAGCGGACGAGGGCAAAAATGATCCCAGCCCCGCTTTCCGCGCCCGAGCACTATGGCTCTTGAGCAAGATCGAAACAAAGGGGCCGTTGCATGTTTCGACAGCCCTTTTCGACCACAACAACGACGTCCGAATCGCTGCGATCCGCGCTGGTCGCGAATTGATCAACTCGGGCAAGGGTAACCTGACGATCGAGTCGTTTGAGGGTGAGCAACGGAAAACGATTTCGTTTGAGGAGTCCATCATTCGATCGCAAACCAAGGCGATCATGACGGCGACGCCGATCGCTCCCGAACTACTCCGCGAAACAGCGATCGCGTTGCGACATGCGAAGACACCTTTGAAGGCGCAGTACTGGGCTCAGCTCGCCAGTCGTCACGACGGCAAGGACCGTTGGTATCTCGAAGCCCTCGGCATCGGCGCGGGCAACGATTGGGATGCGTGTCTCATGGCGTACTTGCAACATCCGGCTCGAGCAACCGCACCGGCTGGAACCGATCCGGCATTCATTGAAGTCATGAAGTCAAAGCGTGCCGCATTCTTCGATATTCTGTGGCGGTCTCGCTCTGGGATGACTCCCGAATTGCTCGCTAAGGTCGTCACTGATCCGGTCGGCACTGTTCCGAGCACGCCACCCGACGACTCACCTCGTTACCTCCGGGCGTTCGACTTCCAAGCGGACAGCCCCGAGAAGCAAGGCGCGCTGGTGAAGTTGGCATTCGGGGACTTCGGCGATCCGGCGAAAACGAAATTCGTCAACGCCGAAGGAATCAGCCGGCTGAAAGGGTTTGATGTCGCCAAGAATCCCGAACACAAGACGGCTCTGAACCGAGTGCTCGACGGCCTGAAAGGCCAGCCGCAGTTCGTCACGCTGGTCGAGAAGTTCAACGTCGCCGATCGCTACCCCGATCTGCTCGCCCTGGCTCAGGCCAAGCCCGATGACCAAATCGGCATCGACGCCATCCGAGTGCTGCTGAGCAAACAGGCCCGCGACCTGCTCGCCGTCGCCCTCGCCTCGGACAAGGACCAAGGCCGAGCCGCACTGGCGACGGCGACCGTGCTCTCCAACTCCGGCGACGGCACCGCCTCACCGTTGCTGCTGCCGATCGTCAAGAACGACAAAGCCCCCGCTGACATCCGCCGACAGGCGATCAAGGGAGCCGCTCGTACAAAGCCGGGAGCGACTGAGATCCTGAAGCTCGCCGAGGCGAAAGCGTTCGACGACACCTTCGCCCCAGCCCTGGCCGCGGCGCTCTCCTTGGCTCCGCTCGACGAGACTCAACGAGCGGTCGTGGCGAAACTCTTCCCACCCCCGGCCGGCAAAGACGCGAAACCGCTCCCGCCACTGACGGAACTAGCCAAGCTCAAAGGGAACGCCGGCAACGGAGCGAAACTCTTCGCCGAAGCGAAGACCGCCAAGTGCAATAACTGTCACATCGTCAACAACCAAGGCAAAGAGGTCGGCCCGAACCTCAGCGAGATCGGCACGAAACTCAGCCGCCAAGCGATGTGGGAGTCGATCATCTACCCCAGCGCGGGCATCAGCCACAACTACGAAACCTACACCGCCGCCCTGAGCGACGGCACGGTCTTCACCGGCCTGCTGATCAGCGAAACCGCCGACGCCGTGACGCTCCGCAACGTCGAAGCGATCACGAAGACAATCCCCAAGAAGAGCCTCGAAGAACCGATCGTGAAGCAAAAGATCTCACTGATGCCGGCCGACTTGGCCAAGACGCTCAGCCTCGAAGAGATGAGCGACATCGTCGAGTACCTGATGACGCTCAAAAAGAAATGAGGTTGAGATGCCTCAACTGTTGGGCATTCACATTGAGAATTTTCGGTCGCTTGCCGATGTGACGCTGGGGCAAGTGGCTCATGGCGAGGGAGAGCCACTTCCCCCGTTAATGTGCTTCATTGGGCCAAACGGGAGTGGCAAGTCAACACTGCTCGACGCTTTCGGTTTTCTGGGAGACTGTCTCGCCCAGGGAGTCGAGGCGGCCTGCGATCAGCCGCAACGGGGTGGTTTTGCAAGACTCCGAACTCAGGGACGCACCGCCCCGATCCGTTTCAGTTTGTATTTTCAGCAACTTCCATCACGTCGCGGCAGATCTGCTTCACCGATTACCTACACGTTTGAAATCGGTGAGGAACACGGAGTTCCAATTGTCCTCAGCGAACGGCTTCGGCAACGCCGCAAAGGGATGAAAGTCGGAAAGCCCTATTCGTTTCTTCGTTTGGATCGTGGAAAAGGAGACGTGTGGGCTGGCGACACCTTTGAAGACGAAGAAGGGGCCGCCTCAGATCGCATTGAGTTGTCCGACTTGTCACGTCTGGCGATTACGACATTGGGCCAATTAACCGAGCATCCACGGATAGTGGCGCTCCGACAGTACATCGAGAGTTGGTATCTCTCTTACTTCGTCCCCGATGCTGCTCGGCAGCTTCCTGTTGCCGGAGCTCAAAAACACCTCGATCGCACGGGAGCCAACCTCGGCAATGTCGTGCAATATCTGCAGCGCAATCATCCCGATAAGTTTCAGATTCTGCTGAAGCGAATTGCTCAGCGAATTCCGGGCATTCAAAAGATCGAACACGACATCAGTGCCGATAAGCGCCTGCTTTTGAAGTTCAACGAGCGTGGCTACACCGATCCGTTCTTTCAAAACAGCATGTCGGACGGCACGCTGAAAATGTTCGCGTACTTGCTGTTGCTCGAAGACCCGGAACCGCACTCGTTCATCGGTATCGAGGAACCGGAGAACGGCCTGTACCACAAACTACTCTCGCGACTCGCGCGGGAATTTCGCGATCACGCCGCCAAATCGCAGCGACAAATTCAATTGCTGATCACGACACACTCGCCGTACTTCGTGGATGCACTCTCGCCAAATCAAGTTTGGTTGCTGGAAAAGGATGACAACGGATTCACTCAAACCAAACGGACGGCCGACATGCCGCAAATCAAAGAACTGACCGCTGAGGGAATTCCGTTGGGCAGCTTGTGGTACAGCAACCACTTCGAGGAGCGGCTCAAGTCATGAGGTTGCACATTCTCGTCGAAGGCCCTTCCGAGGAAGCGTTTCTGAATGCTTGGCTGCCGCGTTTTCTTCCCAGCCAGCATTCGTTCCAGATCGTGACTCATCAAGGGAAAGGAAAACTTTCCGGTGATCTCGATGGAAAACCCAAACCGGATCAGCGGGGACTGTTGGACCAACTGCCGGCCAAACTTCGTGCCTACAACAAGACATTGAATCCCGACACCGATTGTATACTGGTGCTGGTCGATGCCGATGACGAACCGTGCCAACAATTGAAGAAACGGCTCACCAAAGCGTTGAAACATTGCGCTCCCGGAATCGCCAATTCGACCCTCATTCGCATTGCCGTTGAAGAAATCGAAGCCTTTTATCTTGGGGATCGCCGCGCGCTGAAGTTGGCATTTCCAAGAACTGCCAAGCTCCACAAATTGAATGCGTATCAGCAAGACAGCATTTGCGGCACTTGGGAACAATTTCGAGACGTGATTGGTGCTACGTTTGAGAACAAGGTCACATGGGGAGAAAAGATAGGCGAAGTCCTCGACACGAAATGGCCGAGCGCCAATGAATCCGTTTCCTTTCGCCACTTCTGCGCGGGCATTCTTTGGTTGGCAGGTGAAACGACCAGTCGATCGCTTCCGAATAGAAAACGGAAACCGAAGCGAATGTGAACCGGCATTCCGGCAGGTCGAACTTCTCGATGAGTGATTCCATCGAGAGTTGATCACTTTGCCTGTGGACTGCTTGTGGTTGCACGCGGGGCCAGCGATTCAAGGTACGTCAGCAGTGACGCCAATTCTTCCAGCGTCAGATCTTTGGCGAGATTGTCCGGCATCATGGAGATCGTCTGCTTCGCTCGTTCGTCGATGTCTTCGACGCGGAGCTTCAGTTCGTTCCCTTCGTTGTTGCGGATAGTGACGACGTCGGCTGCCTCGCTGATCACGAAGCCGCTGATTTGCTTGCCGTTGTTCATCACGAACAGATTCGTGACGAAGCCCTGCGCGATTGTCTTGTTGGGGAACAGGATCGATTCGGCCAGTTGTTCGCGCTTGTAGGTCTTCGCAACGTTGGGGAGGTACGGGCCGCGAATCGGCTCGTCGGGCTTCACGGTGTGACACTTGTTGCAGCTCAGCTTCACGAAGACTCCTTCGCCACGGGCCGCATCCCCTTTGAGCTTCACAACTGCCACCAGCGCCTCGTCGGCCTTCATCGAGCCGATCTTTGGGCCGGTTGGCGCGGACTGGTTGATCTTCCAAGTGTCAGCCAGCTTCTTGGCCAGCGCGGCGACGGCGGGGTCCGCGTCCTTGAGTCCCTCGCGCACGAGTTCTTCGTGAGTCCGCGCGTTAACCAGTTGTGCGGCTTCCAAAAGTTGCTGGCGTCGAGCGGGCTGCGACCAAGCGGCGGTCAGTGCTTGTTCCGCCGCGTCCTGATTGCCGTTCTTGCGGTTCTTCTTCCGATCTTCGGCGAGCAGCAGCAATCCGCCATCGGTCCAAATGGAGGACTTCTCAACTGCGGCCAGCGCGAGCAATCGCTTGGCGTGACGATTTAACGTCCCGGCTTCTTTGAAGAGAGTGACTGCTTCGCTCGTAGGCGAGTCATTCCCCTGGCTCGCACTCCCCGATCGTAGTTGCTCAAGCCCCGCGATGGCCGCGACCAGCGCGTCGTCGTGATTGGACTTCAGCAGCGCGACGACCGCCTGAGTTCGCAACTCGGGCGCAGAACCCTTCGCGGTGGCGATGTCCGTCACGAGCGGCAGCGCGTCCGCCGACAAGTTTCCGCTGCGATAGACCTGAGCGATGACGGCCGGGACGAATCGCGGATCGGCTTTGACCTTCGCGAGCAGCGACTTCAGCCCGTCCTTCAACTCGATGCGATGCAGAGCCAACTGAGTGGCGAGGAACTGCGTCCCGTCGGCATCTGCTTTGTCGAGTTCCGCTTGCAGGACCGCCGCGATCTTCTCGGATTCAGACCAGGTTTCCGGCTGAAAGTACGGCCCGCGCGTGTCCGGCCGAGTCCCCCAGCTATTCCCTTTCCAAATCCCCTCGACGAAGTGCAGTCGGCAGAGTGCGATCAAGAACCCGTGCCGCTTGTCGATGTCCGATTCATTGGTCAGCCGCGCGATCACACCCTCGACGACGTTGGCTTCGTGCATCGACTGCAACGCTCGCAACGCGCCGGTTCGGAGCTGGTCTTTGGCGGACGATTGATCGAGCGCCGCGAAACATGCTTCCGCCGCTTTGAGCCGGATCAAGCACTGCACGGCGGTGTGAACGATGACCGGGTCGGTATCGGACAGCAGCGTCACAACCGCGCCGGCCTGATTGGTCAGGCCCAAGCGAGCGATTGTATTTGCCGCTTCAAGACGGACTCGCGGTTCCGCAGATGTGACAGCCGCCGTGAGGAATTCCAGTGGCACGCCTGATCGCTGATCCGCTCGGTCCCCTACCGCGCGAACGACGAACGGCCGAATGGCGGCATCGTCCGCAAGCGCGATCATCGTCGCGTGGGATTTCTCTCCCAACCACTGCTTGAGCGTGAACAGAGCAGCGACTCGCGACGCCAACGGCTGTGTGGTCTCCTTCGCCAACCGAACCAACTCGAAGGTCGCCCGGTCGCTGACCGGTCGTCGCAACAACGTCCGTTGTGCTTCGAGCCGACGGCGATGGCTCGGTGATTTCAATTCGGCGACGAGTTCCTCATCGCTGGCCTTCGCGCCGTCCAGCAGCTTCTGCGATGGAACACCCTTCGGCCGGACGCGGACCAAGTAGCCGACGTCTTCTCCGGCATAGTTGAAAGTCGCTCCCTTCCAACTGGCGACGTAGATGTTGCTGTTGGCATCGACGTCGAGATCGGTCACGCGCTGGATGCCGAGGAACTGCGTTTGGTCCGGCTTGAAGGTCGCTCCGTTTGGTGTGAGCTGATGCCGATAGACGATCGAGCGTCCCCAGTCGGCCGTGTAGAGCGCGGGGGAAAAGCCCTTCGGGAAACCAGGCTCGTCGAGGAACAACGCGCCGCAGCCGGAGCCTCCGCCGTAGTCGGCCAGCGGCTGAATGATCTCGTCGTTGAAGTTCATATAGAGCCGCGGATAGCCGTGATCCTCCAGCCCGGTGAAGTGATGCAGGCGAATGTCCCAGCCGCCGCCATCGTTGGTGTTGTCGCGTGTGAAGCCATTGAGCAGCGGGTCCAGCGCCACTTCGAGAATGTTCCGCGTGCCGTTCGAGTACAGCTCCAAACCGGTGCCGTCGGGACGAACGCGAACGACTCCGCCGCCGCGAAGTTGCAACTTGCGACCGTCGGTTCCCTCGGCCTCCAGGAATCCGAAGTCGCCGATCGCCAAATACAGCCAGCCATCAATGCCGAGCGTCACGCCGTTCGAGGTGTGATCCGCCGGCCGATCTTTGAATCCGAACGCGATGTTCTTGACGAGAATCTTTTGCTCGTCCGAGATGCCGTCGCCGTCCTTGTCGATGAAGGCGCTCAGATGCGGCGGGTGCATCAAGTAGAGCCGGTCGTGATCCCAGACGAGCCCGCGCGGCGAATCGACATCGGCGACGAACAGTTTCGATTCGTCCGCTCGGCCGTCGCCGTCGATGTCCCGCAGCCGCACGACCGAGCCACGCTTGAGTTGCCGATCGAGCGATCCATTCTTGTCGACGGAGACATACACCGTCCCATCCGGCGCGGCCGCGACGAACGTCGGATAGTTCACGGCGGGCGGTGCGGCGAAGAGGGTCGCCTCGAAGCCGTCGGGAATCTGCAAGTCGGCCAGCTTCGAGCTTTCGGCCTCGGCCTTGGTGGCGGCGGGATCGACTTTGATCTTCTCGTCGCCGAACAGCGAAAACTCCCAAATGCTGGCCCATTGGCCCGGCTTGGTTCCGAGACAGGTCACTCGGACGTAGCGCGGCTTCGTGTCGAGTTCGTGAACGGCGTTGACCTCGGTTTCGTTCTGCGAGCGATCGGCCAGCATCGTCCAAGTCTTCGCGTCCTCCGAACCTTCGACCGTGTACTTGTACGGCGACGTGCGACCTTCCCAATCAATCCGGCAACCGGTGAGGTGCGTCGGTTTCCCCAAGTCCACCTGCAACCACTGCGGGACACTACCGCCGTCCGCGCACCAGCGACTGCCGCTCTTGCCGTCGAAGGCGTTCTTGGTGTCGTTGCCCGATTGCACGCTGGAGGCCGTGCTCGGCTTGTTGAGCGCGACGTTGACCGGGACGTACTCCGGTTCGGTCGGCTTCTGGATTTTGAGGTAGGGGGATTCGTGGGGCACGTTTTCAACGTGCCTCTTGGGTTCCTTCTTCTTGGGGCTGGCACTATCGAGCACGTTGGAAACGTGCTCCACGTCCAACTTCCCGCAGGCCCACAGCGTCCCGCGCGTGAGCAGGTCGAGAAACTTCGGATCGCTGACCGTTTCGTTGTGATGTCCGAGCGTCGTGCCGAAGACGCGCGTCTTGTTCTCGCCGTACAGGTTCGTCCAAACGCAGACCTCTTCGGTCCCGCGCTCGCGGTTCTTGGCCGAGGCCAACGCCTGCGCCGTCGGCCAGAGCTTCTCGATCCAGTACAGCTCGCCGGCCGGATTGGCCCAGCCGGCTCCGAAGCCCGCCATGATCGGATGCGTGGCGTCGCGGTTGAGCACCTCATGCGGATACGCCGCTCCGTGCATCCGCGAAGTCACGCCGCAGAACGAGAACCAATCGTCCCGCCCGTCGCGATAACAGTGCATCGCACAATGCACGACGACCGCCGGCAGCCCCGCTTTGTGCGGTTTCAGAATGTTGTCGACCCACGCTCGATCTTTGACGTCCGCAAAGCATTCGTCGTGAATGACGACGTCGAAGCCGCGGCTCCAATCGGCCGACTCGTACAACGGGATCTTCGCGTTCGTCGAGCTGCCTCCTTGCCGCACGACCGTCACATCGAATTGAGCCCGCTGCTCAAGCCCCTTGGCGATCAAATCCTTTTGAACGTCGTAATCGTGACAGCAGCCGCCGGTCACAAGCAGAACCTTGAGCGGCTTGGGAGGCTCAGCCGCAAGCAACGAATCGGAGACGAAAACTAGCAACAGCAACAGCGAACGATTCAGCAGATTGAATTTCATGGCGGTGATCGTTGAAACTCCGGCGGAGAAAAAACTCCCGGTCGGAACCGATCCGATCGGGAGTCGCGCCATCCTACAAGATTTGGGAATTACGGACGACTTTCGGAACGTTCAGGATCAAACAACATGGAAATCTTCTTCAATCGTCGAACGTTTCTCAGAAGAACTTCTTACGCCACGGCTGGTGCGATGACCGCAGCGCTGTCTTCTGCAATGTCCAAAGCCGACGAGAAACGCTCGCCGATCGTGGACACTCACGTTCATTGTTTCGCAGGAACGACCGACGCGCGGTTCCCGTATCACAAAGACGGTGTGTATCGCCCGGAGAAAGCATCGACTCCTGAAGAGTTGCTCGATTGCCTGAAGCAGGCGGGCGTGGACTTCGCCGTCATCGTGCATCCAGAGCCGTATCAAGACGACCATCGGTATCTCGAACACTGCTTGGAGGTCGGCAAAGGAAAACTCAAAGGCACCTGCCTGTTCTTCGCGGGCCGACCGAACAGTATCCGTGAGATGACCGCGCTCGTGAAACGGCAACCGGGGAAGATCGTCACGCTGAGAATCCACGCCTACTCGCCGGAACGATTGCCTCCGTTCGGCAAGCCGGAATTGCGTGAACTCTGGAAAGCGGCCAGCGAATTGGGACTCGCGATCCAACTGCACTTTGAGCCGCGCTTCGCTCCTGGCTTTGAGCCGTTGATCCAAGAGTTCTCAAAGACGCGCGTCATCATCGACCACCTCGGCCGCCCATTGCAGGGGACTCCGGAAGAACATGATCGAGTCGTGAAGTGGTCGCGGTTCGAGAACACCGTGATGAAGCTCTCGTCGATTCCAGAAACGAGCACTGATCCGCAACGGGGTATCGGCCCGATCATCACCACGCTCGTCAAAGCCTTCGGCCCCGACCGCCTGATCTACGGCGGCGGCTGGGGGGAAGGATCGACTGGCGAGTCGTATCGCGCGAACGTCGAACGAGTCCGCTCATTCCTGCCGAGCCTGTCGGCGGCCGATCAAGCCAAGGTGCTCGGTGGCACGGCCGCGAAGTTGTTCGGATTCCGCTTGTAGTGACCCGATTTATCGGGTCGATGGTTCAGCCACCACGAGCATTTCGATCGACCGCATAAATGCGGTCACTACGAGCGCTCCTCAATCCAGCGTGAACTCTTTGAGGTACTTCTCCAGCGTCTGCTCGGTCGCGTTGGGCTGGTCTTTCTTCAGAAGCACAAAGCGTTCGAGGACGAGGGTGTCCATGTTGGTCGCGAGGAAGCAGCGGTAGGCGTGTTCGTGGTTCATGACGATCGGCTCGCCGCGGACGTTGAAGCTGGTGTTGATGAGCACTGGGCTGCCGGTCTGAGCCTCGAACGCTTTCAGCAGCTTGTAGTAGCGGCCGTGACGTTCGGCATCGACGGTTTGGATACGGGCGGAGTTATCGACGTGAGTCACCGCCGGGATGCACGACCGCAGCTCTTTGAGCTTGTCGATGCCGGTCAGCTTCGGAGCATCCGCCGGTCGTTGGGTTCGCTTCGACTCGCGCACGTTGGCGACGAGCAGCATGTAAGGCGAGGACTCGTGCGGTCGAGTTTCAAAGTATTCATCGACTCGTTCTTCAAGCACCGATGGAGCGAATGGGCGGAAGGACTCGCGGAACTTGATGCGGACATTCATGGCGGATTGCATCTGCGGACTGCGGGCGTCGCCCAGGATGCTGCGGCTGCCGAGTGCTCGCGGGCCGAACTCCATGCGGCCTTGGACCCAGCCGACGACGTGTTCGTTGGCGATCAGGTTGGCGACGTGCTGGCAGAGTTCGTCGTCGTTGTCGAAGTGGCGGTACTTCGCTCCCTTCGCGTCGAGGAACTGTTTGATGTCGACTTCATCGCAACGGGGGCCGAGCAGCGAGCCGTGTTGTAAATCGTGGGGCACGTTTTCAACGTGCCCGTTTTGACGGTGCATTGCGGAGTCTTTGACGGGCACGTTGGAAACGTGCCCCACGAGGCGCGGCCGTCCCAACAACTGATGCCAGACGAAGAGCGCGGCTCCGAGTGCTCCGCCGGCGTCGCCGGCGGCGGGTTGAATCCATAAGTCCTCGAACGGGCCTTCGCGGAGGATGCGGCCATTCGCCACGCAGTTGAGCGCGACTCCGCCGGCCAGACAGAGACTCTTCTCGCCAGTGATAGCATGCACGTGGCGTGACATCCGCAACAGGATCTCTTCCGTGACTACTTGGATGGATGCGGCAAGATCCATCTCGCGTTGCGTCAGCGGTGATTCCGGTTGTCGTGGTGGTCCGCCGAAGAGTTGGTCGAACTTCTTCGACGTCATCGTCAGACCTTGGCAATAGTTGAAGTACGACAGGTCCATGCGGAACGAGCCGTCCTCTTTCAGATCGATCAGCTTCTCACGGATGAGGTCGGCGTACTTCGGTTCGCCATAGGGGGCGAGTCCCATCAGCTTGTATTCGCCGGAGTTCACCTTGAAGCCGCAGAAGAAAGTGAAGGCCGAATAGAGCAGCCCCGGTGAATGCGGAAAGTGCATCTCATGCGTCAGCCGCAGTTGGTTCCCTTCACCGATACCGATACTGGCGGTGGCCCATTCGCCGACGCCGTCGACGGTCAGCACGGCGGCATGCTCGAAGGGGGACGGATAGAACGCGCTGGCGGCGTGGGATTCGTGGTGTTCGGTGAAGACGAATCGTTTTTCGTATCCGGGGAGTTCTCGACGCATCGCGCGCGGCAGATACAGTTTGTCCTTCAGCCACACCGGCATCGCTTTGACGAAGGAACCGAAGCCGCTCGGCGCGTAGCCGAGATACGTCTCCAGCAGCCGATCAAACTTGAGCAGCGGCTTGTCGTAGAACGCGACGTAATCGAGTTGGCTCGGTGTGATCCCCGCGGCGCTCAGGCAGTATTCGACCGCCAGCTTGGGGAATCGCTCGTCATGCTTCTTGCGCGAGAAGCGTTCTTCTTGCGCGGCGGCGACGATCTCGCCATCCACGACGAGGCACGCGGCGGAGTCGTGATAGAAAGCGGAGAGGCCGAGGATACTGGTCATGGATTTGTTCGTGGGGCACGTTTTCAACGTGCCGAGGATGGAACGGGCACGTTGAAAACGTGCCCCACGAATGGGGGCGTACTCTAGCGAGTGACTCGACTGGTCACAGCCTGTGCGACAGGACGGCTCGTGCCTAAGATTCGCTTCTCTTTTGGACCAAATCCCTTCCCTTTGAAGAGGGTCAATCATGTTTCGATTCAGCCGAGTTTCCGCCGTGTTGCTCGCACTGACTGTCAGCACCGCGTTGGCCGATGACGACAAGAAGCCGGTCCCTGAGACCGCCACGCCCACGAACCAGCCTCCCGATCCGAACCTGCTGCCAGCACACGATCAGGCGCGCAACGAGGCCGATCAGGCGTACCGCCGCGGCGATCACAAGAAAGTGATCGAGCTCACGTCGGGAGTGCTGTTGCAGAATCCCAAAGACCATGTCGCGCTGTACCTCCGGGGAAGTTCGCGAGTGGATCTGGGAGCGGCCACTCGCGACGCGGCGTTGGTGCGAAACGGCATCGCCGATGCGCGGCAGGCCATCAGCATCAAAGCGGAAGACAACTTGAATTATTACCTCCCGTACCTCTTCGGCATGACGAATCTCGCCGGGTTGGAGAGCAAGCCGGCACATGCTCAAGTGGCGATCGACTTCGCCACGCAATTGCTGGCTCAACCCAAGTTGAAAGGGGAGCAACGGTCCAACACGCTCTATCAACGGGCACTCGCTTTCCAGGTTCTTCCGGATCAGGTGCGAGCGATCGCCGATTATCAGGAAGCGATCCGTGTCACACCGGCCCACTTGGGCGCGCGGATCGGCTTGGCCGACACACTGGCCGCCTCGGGCAAGACGGTCGCCGCGATGAACGCTTACAACGACGCGGTCAAAGCGTTTCCGACCAATCCGCTGGTCTACAACAACCGGGGCATGTTCGAGCAATCCACTGGCAAATACGAAGAAGCGATCCTCGACTTCAGCAAGGCGTTGGAACTCGACCCGCAGTTCGTGGTCGCGATCACCAACCGCGGCTTTGTGATGATGAGCCTCGGGAACTTCGAGGGAGCCGAGAACGACTTTACCGAATCGTTGAAGCTGGACGCGGCACAGCCGATGGTCATCAGCCTGCGTGCGGGGAGTAAGCTCTCGCGCGGTGACGTCGAAGCCGCGATCAAGGATTACAACGAAGTTCTGAAGTGGGACAGCAAGAACGCCGTCGGCCACGCGGAGCTCGGCTTCGCGTTCTTCTTCGCCGGCAAGACACAGGAAGCGCTCGCCGAATTCGACCTGGCGGCGGAGCTCGACAAGAAGCTGCGGTTCCTGCATCCGTGGAGGTATCTGGCGATGCTGACGTTGGGCCAGAAGCAACAAGCCGACGCCAAGTTCGCGGCGGACCTCGCGATCCCGGCGGCGAAACGGGAATGGGGCGACGCGCTGTTGATCTATCTGAGTGACAAGCTCTCGGAGCAAGACCTGCGCAAGGCGATTAACACGACGGATGCGAAATCGGCCGACGCTCAAATTTGTGAGGCGGAATTCTTCATCGGCCAACGCAAGCTCGTCGCCGGCCAGAAGGACGCCGCAAGGATTCACTTCGCCGCAGCGCTCAAGTCTAAGTCGACGCAGTTGTCCGCGTATCGCGGGGCGAAGTTCGCGTCGAAGTAGTTGCCGGAAGTTTCCTGCGGTGCAAGTTTCCGAGACGCCCGATTGATTGATGCGGCGCATTGCCTCATTCGTCGTCTCCTTCAATTCCTCGGGCTCTTAGGATTCCCGACGAATCCAAGGAGAGGACGAATGCTGGACCTCCGCCAATTCAAAGTTTTGACCGATCCCTCACTTTTCGATGGTTTTGCCCAGTCACGGAGTTCTTTGTGGTTCTCACTGAAACGGATCTCATTCTCGTCACCGGCGCGACCGGACTCGTTGGCAGTCATGTCGCCGAGCAAGCGCGGAAACGCGGCTACAAAGTTCGTGCGATCGTGCGTCAGCCGAGCCAATGTTTCGATCTCAAAAGCTGGGGCGTCGAACTGGTCGAAGGGGACATGACCAATCGCGAGTCGCTGGTCAACGCGGCGAAAGGGGCGACGGTCATCATTCACTGCGCAGCGAAGGTCGGCGATTGGGGACCGACCGACGACTATCGCACGGTCAACGTCGAGGGCCTGCGGCATCTGCTCGCTGCGG
Source organism: Planctomyces sp. SH-PL62 (assembly GCA_945905295.1). Classification (GTDB taxonomy): domain Bacteria; phylum Planctomycetota; class Planctomycetia; order Planctomycetales; family Planctomycetaceae; genus SXKJ01. Next base: position 19,194 of record CAMDPX010000057.1, read on the forward strand.
CGGAGTCGAGCGGTTTGCTGAAGCGGTTCGTCCACATCAGTTCGTTGGGGGTGTATCCCGCTTGCGACCACTTCGGTACGGATGAGTTCACACCGGTCAGCATGACCGGAATCGACGGCTACACGCTCACGAAGGTCGAGGCCGAGAATCTCGTGCGGGACCACATCCGAGATCACCGGCTGCCGGCCGTGATTCTGCGGCCCGGTTTCATCTACGGCCCGCGCGATCGCACGATCCTGCCGAAAGTTTTGGCGCGTCTCAAAAGTGGCGGCTTCAAGTTTCTCGGTGACGGACGGCAACTGCTCAACAACACCTATGTCGGCAATCTCGTTGCGGCGATCTTCTTGGCGATTGAGAAAGACGATGTCGTCGGCGAGCTGTTTAATGTCACCGACGGCCGCTTGGTCTCGCGCCGTGAGTTCATCGGCACGATTTGCGAATCCGCCGGACTGTCGACTCCAACCAAGTGCGTGCCGCTGCCGGTTGCCAAATCACTGGCCAAGGTGATGGAAGCTGTCTACCGCCTGTTGGGCAAACAAGAAGCTCCGCTGCTGTCGAGCGCCCGCATCAAGTTCCTGGCACTGAATCTGGACTACAGCATCGACAAAGCTCGGCGATTGCTGGGATACGACCCGCCGACGGATTTCAGCGATGCGATGCGAACGACCGTGGCGTGGTGCCGCGAGGCGGGACTGACGTAGCCTGACTCTCCGAGGCTGTGAACTTTTTGGTAGCTGAAGTCGCCAGACTTCAGCATTCGCCGTGAAATCTGAACTCTGGTGAGTCCAGCTACCAATTCTTTCACAGGCTCTCCGAGTCGGGAATGTTCCGTAGAATGACCCGACTCGGAGAGTCAGGCTACGAATCGATCGGCACACTCGATAGCTTGGCGACATGTCGCTCGCACCTGCTGCCACTGACGTCCCAGCATCAGCCGAAACACCGGCCGGGATGACGTGGCCGAAATTCCGTCGCTGGGCCGTGCGGCGGCTGATCGCTCTACTGGTGGTTCTGACGTTGTATGTCCTCTCCATCGGCCCGATGTGGTGGGAGTGGTACAGCGGAATGTACGTCTCGACCGGCGGCAATTACTGGGTCATCGCGATCTACGAACCGCTGCGGCTGGCATGTCAGATCGACTGCATCAACTCGGTCGTCACGGCGTACATCGAGTGGTGGATTTTGTGAGGTCAAGATTCAATGACGAATGACGAAATAGCCGGTTAGAATCCGACTTCGTTAGCCCGCACACGGGGGACATCGACACAAACCCCACCGAGCTTGCCTCGGTGGTTCCAGGCTTTTGCACTACGCGACGCAGGACTCAATTCCTCAATCATTCGTAGTGCAAAGGCCCGTTTCCACCGAGGCAAGCTCGGTGGGGTTTGTGACATCCTCACCCGCGCGGGAGATATCCCGTCACTTTTCCGTTCTGGAGATCACATCATGGGGTTGCTCGACAAACTGCGCGGCGAACTGATCGACATCATCGAGTGGGTGGATGATTCCAAACACACGCTCGTGTGGCGGTTTCCGAGGTATCAGAACGAAATCAAGAACGGCGCGCAGCTCATCGTGCGGCCGGGGCAGAAGGCAATCTTCGTGCATCGGGGAGAGATCGCCGATGTGTTCGACGAAGGACACTACGAACTCAAGAGCGACAACCTGCCGATCCTCAGCACGATCATGGGCTGGAAGTATGGCTTCAACAGCCCGTTTCGCTCGGAGGTGTATTTCGTCAGCACGCGGCAGATCACCGACCTCAAGTGGGGGACACCGAATCCCGTGATGCTGCGCGATCCGGAGTTCGGCCCGATTCGCTTGCGAGCGTTCGGCACCTACACGCTCAAAGCGGTCGATCCGAAAGCGTTGCTCAAAGAGTTGGTCGGTGCCAACGGTGAGTTCAGCAGTGATGAACTCTCGGAGCTGATGCGGTCGATCATCACGCAGGCGTTTACCGACATGCTGGGGACGTCCAAAGTCGCCGCGTTGGACTTGGCGAGCCACTATCAAGAGATGGCGGTCGAACTCCGCAAACTGGTCGCCGAGCGAATCGACGACGAATACGGGCTCGATATCCCGCAGTTGTTCATCGTCAATGTGTCGTTGCCGGAGGCGGTCGAGAAAGCGCTCGACGTGCGGACGAGCATGGGCGTCGTCGGCGACATGAACAAGTACCAGCAATATCAAATGGGCAACGCGATGATGGCCGCCGCCGACAATCCTGGCGGAGGCGGATCCGAAGGGATGGGTTTAGGGATGGGCTTCGCGATGGCGAATCGGATGGCTCAGATGGGAGCGGCTCCGGTGGCACAGTCAGTTTCCGCACCTCCACCCGTTCCCAACGCGGCGACGTGGCACGCGGCGATTGGCGGGCAATCGTCAGGGCCACACACGCTGGCTCAGATCCAGACTGCGATTCAGGGCGGGCAGATTGATCGTGCGACGCTCGTGTGGTGTGTCGGGATGAGTAACTGGCAACCGGCGGGCGAGGTGCCTCAAACGGCCGGCCTGTTCGGAGCCGCTCCGCCGCCGTTGCCGCGATAGGAGGATTGAGTGCGGTTGTCGTGACCGCACTCACTTCGCACACGGATGCGAGAGGCGCACACGGATGGAATCGGAGCGAAGGATTCGTCGATCCGTGTGCGCCTCTCGCATCCGTGTGCGCCTCTCGCATCCGTGTGCGCCTCTCGCATCCGTGTGCGCCTCTCGCATCCGTGTGCGAAGGACGGACGCAACACTTTCCGATCCGCAATCCCAATTCAGGTAACCCCGGAGTCGATCCATGTCTGACGCCGAAGCTCGCTCCAAGGCCGGTGAGTCCGTCGATGACGGCAAGGGGCGGATCTTTCCGTGCGAGAAATGCGGCGCGGACTTGGAGTTCAGCATCGGGCAGCAAGATCTCAAGTGTCCGTACTGCGGACATGTGAAGCTGATTGAGCTCGCAGCCGACGCGGACATCGGCGAGCAGGATTTTCACGCGATCCTCGAGAAGGTCCGCGAGTGGCGTGAGAAGTCCAGCGGCGAGGATCAATCTGATCAGAGCGAAGTTCGTTGCGTCGGCTGTGGAGGGAACGTCGTCTTCGTCGGTTCGCTGACCAGCAGCGAGTGCCCGTACTGCGGCTCGCCGATTCAGCTCGACAAAGTGCATGACTCGCCGAAACGCATCCCGGTGCATGGCGTGCTGCCGTTTCAGATCGAGAAGGAGAAGGCTCGGCAGAACCTGACGGCGTGGGTGCGGTCGCGCTGGTTTGCTCCCAGCGAGTTCGCATTGCGCGGTGTCGATGGGCGTTTCAACGGCGTCTATCTGCCGTTTTGGACTTACGACTCGATGACCTTCAGCCGCTATTGGGGCGAACGCGGCGACCATTACTTCGTCACGGTCACGGAGAACAATCAGACGAAGCAAGAACGCCGCACGCGCTGGTCGTCGGTCAGCGGCAGTCATCAGCGGTTCTTCGACGACGTGCTGGTACTCGGAACGAATGGCATGCGCCGTGACATGATGGATGGGCTCGAACCGTGGCCGCTGGAAAGCCTGCAGCCGTTCTCGCAAGAGTTGCTGGCCGGATTCCTGGCTCGGACTTATGAGGTGGAACTCGACGAAGGATTCCCAATCGCGAAAGAGAAAATGGATGCCGGCATCGCGTCCGACGTCCGCGGCTTGATCGGCGGCGACGAGCAGCGTGTCAGCGAGATCAAGACTCGCTATGACGCAATCACCTTTAAGCATCTGCTGCTGCCGGTGTGGTTGCTGGCGTATCGCTATCACAATAAGTCGTACCAAATCTTCATCAACGCCGTGACGGGCGAAGTGCAGGGCGAGCGGCCTTATAGCTTCTGGAAAATTTTCCTCACCGTGCTGCTGGCCGTGGGCATCGTGGCGACCGTGGCGTTGGTCAGCAAACTCATGAAGTAGGACGGACAATCCTGTCCGTCTTCAAGACCTCACGACGGACAGGATTGTCCGTCCTACGTTTGAAGTGATGACGGGGTCGGGAGTCTTTTTCAGGTCGGGCCGATGGTCATTGGACGTCTGATGGCGAGTTGTTTGTCGATGGTTCAGTGCCGACCTGAAAAAGACTCCCGACCCCTGGCCCGCTGGTGGGCCATCGCGGGACTGACGCTGCTCGCCGCGACGTGGCAACTGTGGACTCCGCAGACTGAGTTCCCGCAAGTGCCGTTGTTCGGCTGGGCCGAATCGCTGCCGTTGTTTGTCGATTGGCTGGCGTTCGGTGTTCTGCTGGCGGCGTTGATGTTCGCGACCTGGAAACCCGATTCGCGACGAAGTTGGTTGGCGTTTGTCGTCTCGATAAGCGTGTTGATCGTCCTCGACCAGCACCGACTTCAGCCGTGGGCGTGGCAACTGCTGTTGATGGCGATTGTCTACGCGAACTTTCAGGCGAGCGGGGGGCGTCAGTCCCCCGGTTTGATCGAGTCAGATCAACGCCCCACCAGGGTGCTGACGCCCAATGGCACTTACTTTGAGCGGAATGGCGCTAGCCACCGGTGTTGTGGGTGCGATGTTCCTCGCGAAATACCGGCGGCTAGCGCCTCGCCGCTCACTAAAGTGAGTGCCATTGGGCTGCCGCCCCCCGCTCGCCTGCTGCGAGTTTTGACCATCAGCATTTATTTCTGGTCTGCCGTATCGAAATTCGATGCGGGTTTCTACGCCTCGCACGGACAGACGTTGGTCGAGGCCCTGTTTCAATCGGTGAGTATCAACGCGGCTGGTTGGCCGGCGAGCGTGAAGTGGTGGTTGGCATTCTCACTTCCTCTTGCCGAGTTGTTTGTGGCCGTCGGCTTGTGTTGGCCGCGCACACGGCGAGCGGCGCTGATTGCGGCGACGGCGCTGCACGTTGGACTGATCCTCGCCTTGGGACCGACGGGCTTGGGACATCGGCCCGGCGTGTTGTTGTGGAACATCGCATTCATCGGCCACGACTGGTTGCTGTTCGGAGCGCGAGCGAACAGCTCTGATACCCCGCCGAGCTTGTCTCGGTGGTTCCGGGCCTTTGCACTACGAGCCTCTGCACTCGAATCGTCAATTGCCGTAGTGCAGAGGCCTGAAAACCACCGAGGCAAGCTCGGTGGGGTCGGATGTGTGTCGGTCATCCTCTTCGCGTGCGTGTGGCCGATCACGGGGCGGTGGGGCCTGTGCGATCATTGGCTGGCGTGGAGCGTGTACTCGACGCGGATTGAGCGGGTTGGTGTGACGCTGACCGACGAAGGTGTGCGACGATTACCAGAGTCGGCTCGACGACTCGCGGCGGATGGTGAGCTGTGGCTGGATCGCTGGTCGCTCGCGGCGCTGGAGGTGCCGGTTTATCCGCAGTTGCGGTTTCAGTTCGGTGTTGTTGAGGGACTTCGGCAACGATGTGGCACGGACAATCTTGTTGAGGTCAACGTGCAGCGCTCTCAGCGCGACGGTGGCGCGTTTGAGCGTCTGACGGTTGAGCAGTTCGATGAACGGAGCCGTGCGTTCTGGATCAACACGCGGCCGCGCCCGTAGGTCAGCCTTTCCAGGCTGACCCAACCGGGAACGACGCGGATTGGAGCATTCGGGTCAGGCTAGAAAGCCTGACCTACGGCGCGGCGGATCGCTCGCAAGCAGCCAGCGGTGACTTGGTAAAGGAAGTTGATGTCGAGCGTTTCGATGGTGTCGCTGCCGCGGTGATAGTGGGGGTTGCGCAGGAAGCTGGTGTCGGTGATCATCACGGCGGGGAAGCCGGCGTCCCAGAACGGGCTGTGATCGCTCAGCCGAGTTGCTTGCAGCAGGTTGCCGTTCTCCGGGACTTGCAGCGTTTCGGTTGGCAGACCGGCAATCTCTTGCAGGCCGTCGCGGAACAGTTCGATCAGGGATGACGAGTTCTGGTTGCCGATCACGGCGATGAAGTTGCCGGTCGTCGGATACTTGCCAACCAGTGGCTTGGGGAGCATCTGCGTATGCGGCCGTTGATCGCAGTAGCCGATCATCTCCAACGCGACCATGCCGAGCAGTCGCTCTGGCCGAGACAGCCACAAGCGTGCGTGCTCGGTCCCGCCCAACATCCCTTCCTCTTCGAGATCAGTGACGACCAGTTCGACTTCTGCGCCGTGGGCCGGTCGCCATTCCGGCCAACAACGGGCGATTTCCAACAGCCCGACAACCCCGCTGGCGTTGTCGTCCGCTCCGGGAGTTTCGAATCGCGAATCGAGATGCGCGGCGACGCACAACCAGGACTCCGCCCACGATGAAGAGGGCAGCGTCGCGATCAATTGGATGCCGGTCAGACGGTCGCCGATCCCGTTCACCACTTCAAATTCGTGACGGCGGACATGCCAACCGAACTGCTGAAGCTGATCCGTCACGTAGGTCCGCAGGGATTCCAGCTCCGCGCTGCCGTTGGGACGCGGGCGCACGATCGCCGCCAGATGTTGTTGCAAGCGGTCCGCTTCGATATCGGTCATGACTTCTCACGAGTCTTCTTCTTCGGTTCGGAAAGTTGCATCAAGTAGAGGAACTCTTGATCGTTGCGGATCGAGTCGAAGTCGGATTCGAGTGGTACACGAAGGCGGTACGAACTCTCCATGCGAATGGCTCGGCCGAGCCAGGAGAGGGCTTCTTCCTTCTCTCCGGCCAGCGCGTAGTAGCAGGCAAGGTTGTAGAGCACGACCGCGGTCTTCGGTGATTCGCGATACGCCGCCTTCATCGCTTCGATGGCCTTATCCAATCGGCCGATCCGTTTGAAACACCACGCCATGCTCATGCGCAATTCGACATGGCTTCCCTCGTCCGTTGGGACACGCTCGAAGTGCTTGAGCGCCCGCTCGTAGTCCTGTTTCTGCCGATAGATCTCGCCTCGCAGTTGCTCGACGGCGGGAGGGGTGGATTCGGCGTCATCGAAGAGACCCAATCGCCGCAGCGCGGCGTCGGGCAGTTCGAGCACCAAGTAGCCCTGTGCCGCTTCGATCGCGCGTTGCTTCTGAATGTCGGAGACTTCGGACATATTGCTGGTCCGTAGCACAGGCGGCTCGCCTGTGAGAATTGTGAGATCATTGCAGGCGAGCCGCCTGCACTAGGCCACAGCCGGCACCGCGACGTTCAATTCGCCAGCGAGTTTCACGAGCGCTTGCCAGTTGCCATCGTCGAGCGGGATGCCCTTCGCAGATCGATCGGCGAGAACGCGGCGCTCGGGATCGCCCGGCAATGTGACCTCTATGACGCCGTCGATCAGCGGGACGCTGCGGACGAATTCTTCGAGGCCAGTGACTTGCTGGAACAAGTGCTCGACACCGCAGAACAGTTTCGGGTCGATGACGATGAAGATCGCTTCGTTGCCCAGCGGCGGCGGCGGATTCGGACCGACGCATGGGCCGCCCGACAGGCCGCCGCAAAACATTTCGATCAGAAACGACAGGCCGAATCCTTTGTAAGCCTGGTCGCCTCCCATCGGCAGGATCGTGCCGGGCGGATCGCCGTACAGCGCGGCGGGATTCGTCGTCGGCTTGCCATCTGGATCGAGCACCCAACCCAACGGGATCGGTTGGCCGGCAATGTGTTTGACTCGGACTTTGCCTTCGGCCGTCGCGCTCGTGCCGAAGTCGAGCACGAACGGATCGCCGTTCGCGCGGGGCATGCCCATGCACAACGGGTTCGTGCCGAGCCTCGGTCGCTTACCGCCGACAGGAGCAACTCGCGGAGCACCGCCGTGCGTGTTGGCCACGATGATGGATGCCATCTGGTTCGCGGCGGCCATCTCGGCGTACTCGCCAAGCCGTCCGATGTGGGCGGATTGACGCAGTGCTCCGCACGCGATGCCGGTAATCGCCGCCTTCGCGATCAGGCGGTTGGTCAGATCGCGAGCGAGCACTTGTCCGAAGCCCCAGTCGCCATCGACCACGAGCACGCTGGGAGTCTCGCGAAGAATCGTCAGCCGCGCTCCGGCGTGCAGACGGCCGCTCTTCACATTCGCCAAATAGAAGGGAATACGCATGACGCCGTGTGAGTCATGTCCGCGCAAGTTTGCCCCAACGAGACTATCGGCAACGATCGCGGATTCCTCGGCGTCGGCCCCTCCTTTGGAAAGCAATTGACCGGCGAATTCAATCAATGTGACAGAGGCGATAACGGGCACGGTGAGGCTCCTTCAAAGTTGGTTCGACAAAACACATGGCGAGCCGGAGGGCGTTAGCCCCCGGACGATCGCCATAACAAATGTCCGGGGGCTGACGCCTTCCGGCTCGCCTAGGTGCATTTCAATTGGCAAAGTCGGCAAAGTTTCCGCGAGGCTCAGCGTCTGACTTAACAACTGTTTTGCAAGTCCGTTTCAGATCGCTGAACAGGGGCGGCATCGTAGCGATTTTGTTTGCGATGCGGATTCATCGCGGCTCGAAAAATTCCGAAGAGACCGGTTCGTCCGCTGAGTCGCATCGTGCGGGGCAAGCCTGTGATGTCGGTTGCTCGGCGGCACGGTGATGGATCGCAGGTTCTCCGCATCAACGCCGATACCCAATCGGCTTCCTGACGGAGAACACCGAATGAGCGACATCGTGCCGGGCATCCGCAATCTCGACGACCTGCTGTCGTTTGTGCGGACGAAGCTCTGCGAAAAAGAAAACTTGCTGTTGGAGCAGTCCAAGGTGCGGCAAGCTCCGCTGATCAAGCAGGGCAAGCTGTGCGGGTATCAGTTCTCAGTCCAGGGGCCTCGGCAAGTTCGCTTAGGAGCCGTCTGGGCCAGCGACCACAACGACATCTACTTCTACGACACGCGCGGCAACCGTTACCACAAAGTGCATCTGCCCGAACAAATTGCCCTCCCGGAGCAAACGGCCGCGTCGGCATAACTGACCGTACATTCGAGCTCGACGTTCCGTCAGGAATGCGAGCCGAACCGACCGCGGGTCTGGTGGCGTTCACCCTCGAGTTTCGACTCGAACGGCTCAGCCATGAGACCCGCGGTTCGGGTTGTTTGGCGTGCCGCGCTTGTCGTGACCCCATTCATGGGGTCGAACGCGCGACCCCGACCACATGAATGTGGTCACTACGAGCGCTCAGTTCCCCGCCACCGCCTCGATCGTTGCCGGCTGGCAATAGGGGCAAAGCGTGCTGTAGATGATGCGATGGCAGCGCGGACACTCATGCGGCCCCAAGCTCAGCGGCTGCGGCTGTAAGCGTTTGTAGGTCAGGAACGTGAGCGAGACCACGATCATCACCACCAGGATCCAACCCGGCGATCCCAGTCGATTGATCGATTCGTACGAGAGCGCCGCTGCGCAGATGACGTAGATGGCCAACGTCTCGGCGAAGTTGCGCCGTGACATCAAAGCTTTGGTGGCGCGGTTCAGCTCTTCCGAGACCTCTTCGTGAATGAGCGCTTGGCGTTCTTTGCGCACGGTCTCGAATTCGGCGGACCCGACCGCTTTCAGCAAGCGCTCGACACTGTCGAGGATGCGGTACGTGTCCTCGAAATTAAACTTCTGCTGATGTGCCCAACGATTTCGGTACTCGCGCAGTTCGCTGACCAGACTGCGTTCGAGATGCCCCAGCTTGTGACGAAAGACCCCATTCCACTGGTCCCACATCACGGTCAACAACGAGTGGGTGTCCCAGCGGATCGTCTCGCCTTTCGTGATCGCGATGCCGCGATCTTCGCGAAAGCTGCCGCGAGCCGCGTCTTTCCAATTGTCGCGATAGCACGCTTGAAGTTCTCGCTCGATAAACGGCGACACACCTTGAGTCAGCAAGTCCAAGGCTCGGTTGATGCGGTCTTGATGGCTGGGCATGAGAGTTTGCTGCGGAGACCGGAGGGGGGTGGCGGGGCGGGGCGAGGTATTTCAGCGAGACGCCACGATCATGTCCACGCCGTCGCGCATGTGGTCCACCGCGGGTCGATTCTTCGACCTGGAATGTCTGTCGCCCGACCCCTTGTGGGTCGGTGGATTTTGATTCGGCCACATTTCTGCAGAAACATCGAATCATCCGACCCACAAGGGGTCGGACTACAGTTTGCCCAGACGGTCACTGGATTCCCTTCGAAGTAGGTTGGGACTCTGTCCCGACTTCGACTGGTCGGGACAGAGTCCCAACCTACAAATCGCTCCGTCCATCAATTCGCTTCGGCATCGGCGGTCGCGTGTCCGCCGCGCACCAGTTTTCGAGTCATCAGCACCTCGCCCACCAGCAGCGCGAGGAACGCCAGAAACAACAGTTGCCAGAGTTCGTGGCGCGGCAGTTCGTTGGAAGCGGCGGCCTGAATCTCGCGAGCCTCGCGAATGAATTGCAGTCGCTCGTCGGCGGTGATCGATGCGATTTGCTCATCGGTCAACGGCGTGAGATTGGACTCCGCCCGATCGGCGTTGACGACGAATAATTCACGACCCGGCGCGGCGAGCGGCTTCACGGGTTTGTTCTTCTCAGGCGCGACCGCCTGGCCCGACAGGCGCTGCTCGTCAGCCGGCTCTTTGCGTCGCAGCGAGTAAACGCCCGGCAGAGACGTGTCGTCGAGGATCAACAACTGCGAGGCCCCCTCGCCGCGGAGTTTCGCTTCGCGTGGCTCGCCGTCCGGTCCTTCAAAGACGAAGGCCGTTGGAGTTCCGCCGTCCGCCGGCTTATCAGACGGCGGGAGTGATCCGACCAACGGTTGTCCCACCGCGACGTTTCGTTCGCCGCGCCGCGATGCGAGCTGAAACAACCACTCATGCACGAACGCCACGAAATCCGGCTTGGCCAGCAGCGTGCTCCAGTCAGCATCCAACGGTGAGGTCAGCAACATCACGTTTCCGCGGCCGTATTGACCACCGATCAGATACGGCGCGCCGGTCTGCAACCGCGCCAGAACGACGGCTGGCCGGCGTTCGCCCTCGTCCTTCTCCGAGTCGTCATCTGGCCGGGGGGCTTCACCTTCTTCGGCCTTCTTCTGTTTGTCCTCCACCATCTGCACCTTCCACCAACGACTGAATCGCGCGGTCGTGAACGCGGCACCACGCTCGGCACGGAAGCGTTGCAGCCACGGCGATTCGAGCGTCGGATTCGCAATGAACACTCCTTGCTCACGATGCTCGGCCGGTTCGGATTCGATCTCAACCAACGACACGCCGAGCAAGCCCGTCTCTGCCGCGAAGAGCTGGCTGTTGTAGCGATCCTTCTCGACCCGATTGCCCAGCGCGAGCCCGACTCCACCACCCCGCTTCGTGTAGTCGGCCAGCGCGGCGAACTGAGCGTCGGTCAGTTGCGGCACATTCGCCAGCACGACCGTCGCGTACTTGTCGAGTTCGTTTTTCTCGTGGGGCACGTTTTCAACGTGCCCGTCCTTTGGGTTCGCTTTTGGAGCATCTCCGGGCACGTTGGAAACGTGCCCCACGTTCCATTCGGACCACTTCACAACGGTCGGTTTGACCCACGGCGTGTCGTTGCCACTTGCGGCGAGCGCGGCACGCACGAAGAACGTTTCGCTCTGGACCGGATCGGGACGCGGATCGCCATCGACCAGTAACACCGGCAGTGCTTCCGTCACGACGATCACCGCTTCGCTCGTGTTGTCGGTCGGCAAGTCATCGGCATCGAGAGCGACTCGGACGAGATGCGAACCCGTACTCTCGAAGCGATGCTCGAACTCGACGTTCGCTTCTCCCCCCGGCGCGAGCGTCACGGAGACCGTGCGTTCGGCGAGACGTTGCCCATCGACCTCAAAATGCACTTGCCGAGTCACGTTGGTCGAACCGCCGCTGAAGCGGACTCGCGATTGAACACGCACGGGAAAGCCGGGCACCGATAACTCGCGCGACGGCTGCAAGCGCTCGACGTGGAAGTTCAATCGCTCGGCCGAAGGGGGCAATTCCTGGTCATCGCCGGCACCGGCGGCGAGCACGTTGACGACCCACAAATGCGGCGTGACCGACGACTGCTTCCGCAGATCATCCAGCCGCAACCAGAGATTCGAGTCCTCGGAGAACCAACCTTGCGCCTGCCCATCGGTCAGCAGGATGACCTCACGCCGCAGGTGATTCGTCCGGCTGAGCAGTTTGACCGCGTGAGCCAGCGACTCCGGAAAATTCGCCGTTCCGGCCGGCGGCGGCAGTCGCTTGAGCACGTCGCGCACGCGGTCCATATCGCGTGTCGGCGGGTCGATCAACGTGCGAACTTGCTCGCGAGCTTCCAGCAGCGTGACCGTGTCCCCCGGCCGAAGCCGACTCAAGAACTTGTCGATCCAACGCACCGATAACTCTTGCGGCGTGACCGATGTCGCCTCCCAAGCCGTGCTGTACGAGCCATCGAGAATGATCACCACATCGCGATTCGGCTGTGGCCCGATATCACCCAGCCACCTCGCGCTCACCCACGGCCGAGCCAACGCGATCGCCAACCACACGATCAACGCCATCCGCAGCAACAGCAGCCACAAGTCTTCCAGCCACACACGTCGCCGAGTCTCCTGGCCCAGCTTGAGAAACTGCATCGCGCCCCAAGAGACGATGTCGTACTTCTTCTTACTCAACAGATGCGCGATCACCGGCAAGGCGACGCCCGCCAAACCTGCCAGCATCCACGGATTGAGCAGTTCAAAAGACATAGTGAGGGATGAGGGGCGAGGGATGAGGGGCGAGACTAATCCCTCGCCCCTCGTCCCTCACCCCTATTCGTGCAGCCAAACTTCGGAGTGCATCGTGTAAAGCCGAAATCGCTCGCCGTCGCGGATCACAATGCCGCTGGACCGATTGAGCTCGCGCGGCAGCAGCGGATTGCCGTCGTACTTCTTCCACGAACGGAGATCGTCTGAGACCGCGACACAGGTGCTCCACAGCGAAGGCGTCTCCCCTTTGGCCGAGCCGTGGTAGTAGGTGTAGTAACGCCCCTTGTGCTTCACGATCTGATTCATCGCGATCAAGTCGCGGTCGTGAAGACCTTGCCCCGGACGCAGCACCGGTTCGTCGCTGACGTTGGTCCAGACTTTGAGATCGCGAGAAGTCGCCAGCCAGACGCCGGCGTCGTGCCGCTCGTAGAACAAATGCCACACGCCGTCTTCCAGCCACGCAGTTGGAGTGCCATACGGTCCCGGCTCAATCGGCTGGCCGTTTGATTTGCGGACATCGAGTGATCCGGCTCGCTGCCACTTCACTCCGTCGCGGCTAGTCAGCAGTTGTGCTTGATCATCACGGCCCTCGGCGAACATGTGCCATGTGCCGCCGTGAGGCACGAGCATCATGTCTTCAACCCAAAGCTGATCGACAAGCGGATTGTCTTTGTGCCGACTCCAAGCAATGCCGTCGACCGAGGTCGCCAAACCCAACCGCTTGATCCCTTCACGCGTCCCGTCGTAGCCGGTGTACCACATCCGATACTTCGGCTTCGCGTTGGCTTCGTTTGCCGTCGGATCGAAATGAATCCAACCTCGCTCGCGAATTTTGACTTCCCACGTTCCCGGCCCCGCAGCCGTGAAGACCGGCTTGTCGCCGTGCTGCTTGAACTTCACCAACTCCGGCGGAAAGTCCTCGGCCAGAGTGGCGGACGGTTGCCAAAGCCAAAGCGCAACGAGAACACAGACCGCAGACTTCCAGGCTCGATCCGCGAAATCTGTGTTCTTCAATGCCGCAGGATTGAAACACGGATCACGCGGATTTTGCGGATGAAACACGGAGACAGATCGCATCATAGCCTCGACAAAAACTCGAACGATTCGCGCAGCACTTCGGGAGCCATGTGGCTGTGCCGGCTGAGTTCCACGTTCACGCAGCCGGTGTAACCAATCTCGCGAAGCGTCGCCATGACCGGTGGGAAGTCGATCTCTCCCTCGCCGAACCGCAGATGCTCGTGGACGCCGCGCCGCATGTCTTCGATGTGAACGTTGCACAGCCGGTCGCCCCACTGCCGCAGATGTTCTGGGATCGAGCCGGCCTCGACGCATTGCACGTGGCCGATGTCAATCGTTAGTCCGAATCGTGGTGAACCGACTTGCTCGGCGAGTTGCCCGTATTGCTCGAGCGTCTCGATCAACATGCCCGGCTCCGGCTCGAAGGCGAGTTGCATGTGGTTCTGCTCGGCATAGCGAGTGACTTGGCGACAGCCATCGAGCAACCATTGCCACGCGATGTCGTTGTCTGCCGTAGGTTGGGACTCCGTCCCGGCCCGGTCGGGACAGAGTCCCAACCTACTCACGCCCGACCAGAACGAGACCGCGTCGGAGTTCAACTCCTTCGCGATGTCGATGCAGCGGCAGAGAAAATCGACGCGGCGTGAACGGCCCTCGGTCGGCGGCGAGATCAACGTCGGCTCGTGCTTCTGACGCGGGTCGAGCAGAAACCGCGCGCCGGTCTCGATTACCGAGCGTAGCCGCAGCCGTTCGAGCGTGCGGCGCATCTCGGCAAGTTCGCTCGTGAAGTTCGATGCGAACGGATTGAGGCAATGCTGATCGACGGTGATCGCGACCGATTGATAGCCGACTTCGGCCAGCAGTTCGAGGCCGTCTTGCCAGCGATGAAACGCCAAGCCATTGGTGTTGTAGCCGAGCAGCATGACGACGCCGGGGCAAAAAACGGGATAACGGCATTCGGCGAGAGACCGATCGCCGATTAGGACTCCGCAACACGCTGTAGAATTAGTCCTCACCCAAGCGATGTTTGCAAACCCCACCGAGCTTGCCTCGGCGGATTCGGGCTTTTGCACTACTCGGCGATTCACTCGAAATCATGGTCGACGTAGTGCAAAAGCCCGCTAACCACCGAGGCAAGGGGCCTGTCGGTTTAATCGGAAAGAAGCCCTGTTCAGTACATTTACACTAATTTGAATTTGGCACTTTAAGCGTCCGAATGACATTTTTTTGAAGTGACCTGCAATTTGGACGCTTATACGCGAACACGCTTCG
>CAMDPX010000058.1 GCA_945905295.1 Planctomyces sp. SH-PL62
GTCAGCCCCCCGGTCTGGCGGCAAATGCACCGGGGGGCTGACGCCGCCCCGCTCGCCAAAGCATTTCAAGACTTAGTTTTGCCCGGCCAATTGTTGCTTGAGTCGCTCGAACTCATCGGCGACGTTCTCACGGCGTTCGGCTTCGTCGAATTGGCGTTCGAGTTCATCGACGTCCGGATCGTGCCCGTCCATCCGGTCGTAGGCGGTTTCGAGAGCCTCGGCCCGATCGACACGCTGCTCCAAGCGATTGAACTGAGCGAACGCGGAGGAGCTGCCGGCTCGGTCGAGCGCGGCGTTGATGCGGCGTGACGAGTCGGCTCGCGCCAACCGAGCCATCAGCAGTGTCCGCTTCTGCCGCGCCTGCCGGATCTTGTCTTCGAGATCCCGCACCGAGTCTTGCAGCTTGCGCGTCTGCGTCTTCTGCTTCTCGTGCTGAGCATGCAGGTCTTCAGCCCGCTTCTCGCCCAGCATCTTCTGCTCGAGTGCCGCCTTTGAGGTCGTCTCATCGCCGCGCTTGAGAGCTTTGGTCGCACGATCGAGCCACTCCTTAGCGGCCTCACGCTCGCGGTCGACTTGTTTGCCGAGCTGAATCTCATCGGCAATCGCCTCGGCCACGCTGCGGCGGACCGATTCCTGTTCTTCCTCCATGTCGATGATGAGCTGATGCAGCATCCGCTCCGGGTCTTCGATCTTCTCCCGCAACGCGGTGATGCTGGACTTCATGACGAACGTGAACTGGTTGAGCCATTGCATGGGATTTCTTCCTTTGGAGTGCGGTGTGTCAGCACCGCTTTGGATTTGGAGAACTTTTTTGGAATCGGCTCGCCATGAGCCGATCCAAAGCGGTGCTGACACACCGCACTCCAAAGATCACTTCCACGTTTGCAGTTCGGCCGCCATCACACGCAGGCGGGTCAGCAAACTCTCGCGATGGTTTTCGCAGATCGCTCCCAGCGTGATGACCGCCGCGCCAATGCCGAGACCGGCCAGCCACAGCAGATTCGGATGGTCGATGCTGCCGCGAATCACCATCGCGAACAGGTCGGCAATCAGAAACGCCGTTCCGGAATAGACGAGCACTCGCAGTCGCAGGCCAATCGCCAGTAACGCGATCAACACCGAGCAGACCATCAGCGAAATCAGGTGCAGCCAACTGCCGCTGACGATGTGAAACGTCGGCGAGACGAGGATCGTCAACGCGGCCGCGTATCGCAGCGGGTCGCGATAGCGTTCGGGGATTTCACGCTTGAGCAATTCGACCAAGCCCAGAATCGTCAGTCCGGCGGGGATCATGAAGAACTGTGGATCGGACCAATGCAGCTCGCGCCACAGCAGAGCCGACGCGACGTTGAGAATGATGGCCGACACGATGAAGCGGTCACGGCGAATCGCGATAAGGGGTCGGGAGTCTTTTTCCGAGCGGTTGTCGTCGGGGCCATCAGCAAAGGATTGATCGGAGCCGCTCGGAAAAAGACTCCCGACCCCGTCGATCCCTTGCCAGAAGTAAAACGCCGAAGACAGCAGCAGTCCGAGGCTGTGCATCCCCACGACATCTGATTCGCCGTGCGTCACATGCCGAGCGACTCCGATCACGGCCGCGGCCAGCGGCAACAGGTTGGCCGGAACGTCCAACGCTTCGGCAGCGAATCGTGTTTGCGGGAAGCGAGCACAGACTCGCGACACAACGGTCCAAGCGACGGCCGCACCAAGGCAACCAAACATTGCCCAGCCGTGGCCGATCTCAATAACTCCCGCCAACAGCAGCCATGCGAACGCCGCACCGATCAATCCTTGAGCCATCCAGACTCGATCGGTTCTCTGCTGTCGAACGGCCAGTATGAACTCGGCGATTGCCAAGAGTGTGAATGTCGCGATGGCCGACGCGACTTGTCCGATCGTCAAAGCCGCCGACGGAACAAGCAGTCCCGCGATCAGAGAGGTCGCGAGTGCCGCGTTTCCCACGAAGCAATGAATGCCGAGCAACTCGTGTCCGACTTCGTCACGAGGTCGCAGCCGAATAACGCTCAGTCCAGCCGCCAGCGTCAGCGCGACAGGCAACGCGGCCATTGTCATTGCGGCACTCAGAACATCGTTGAGGCCGATCAGTTCGGGAGCCAAACATTTCACGACGAAGGCCGTCACCTGCCAATGCCCGATCGCGATCACCAGCCACAGCCGATCGCGGTGTTATCGCCGCAGCGAAGCCATCGCCAGCGCCGCCACCGCGATCATCCCGGCCAATCGCAGCGTCATCCCGAACGACAGCAACGTCAGCCCCGCCGTCAGCAGCAGCACTCCGAACGTCACCGCATGGATCGGTGAGCGAATCATGTCCGACGGATCGTCATCGACACCGTCGCGCCGCAGCCAGGAGGTCATCAGCATTCCAACAGCAGACAGCACGCCCCATGCGACCGGAATGAATCGGATCGTCGCCGGGTCCAGCAATGCAATCGCGACGAACGAGAGCACGCTCAAGCAACCGAGCACCGACAACCCTCGCAGTTGGAACCGTCGAGCCGCATCGAATGGCCAGGCCAGCAGCAGCAACGCGGGCAACCAGATCGGCAGGACTTGTCCCGGTGGATATCCCAGGCGAGCGATCAGAAACTGCCCGTGAGCCAGCACCGTCATCAGCAACAACGCCACCGCGCCGACTCGCAGCGCGGGTCGGCCGAGAGCGCCGCTCATCAGCCGGAACGCGCTAGCGTCCGGTTCTGATTCTCGAAAACCGGACGCTAGCGCGTTCCGGCTGACGATGACCACGGGAGATGTCACGCGGCCGGCGATCCACAGAGCCAGCGGCGCGAGCGTCCACAACAGCAACAACACATCCAGGTCTCTGTGCTGAGGCCAATTGTACGTCAGCGCGACTTTGACAATGCCGGCCAGCACGAAGCTCCAAGCCGCTTCGCCTAAGCCGCGACTCGGCCACTTCCAGGCTTGAGCCATCAACAACCCGGCCAGTGCGACACCGATGAACGTTCCGAATGATCTGGTGGACGACACCATCTCGTTGCCGAGCCAATAACCGGAGACACCCAGCGTGAAGAGAACGCTCGCGATACCGAAGATCGGCCCGGCCGCGGCTTCGTAGCCAAGCTCGCCAGAGCTTGGGAGGTCGCCACGAACCGCACCCAATCTCTGGCGAGATTGGCTACGAGAGGCAATCAGCAACACAGCAGCTCCGGCGGTCATCAGCAACTGATGCGTTTCCGTTGTGATCGGCAAGCCACACACCGAATTCAGGAAGATGCGAGCACTCACACACAAAGTGATCCATGCCGCTGCGGAACCAACCAACAGCCGACGATTGCCAAACAGCTTCGCTTGCAACAAGAACGTCGCGGTCATCACCGCCGATACCGGGAAGATCGCTTTCGCATGCGTGAAACAGACCGCGAACAGCAACATCGCCACAAGCATCGCGAAGCGCCGAGCCGGCACTTCGATCAACCGATCGCCGGACCGAGATGCTCGAACCGACGCGAACGTCGCCGACAGGATTAACGGCAACCACGTCAAACCGTAGAACGCGACCGGCAAGCGTGATTCATGAACGGCGGTCGCGGCGGAGTTGACCAACAGCTTGGCGGTTTCGCGGAAGTATGCCGGCACGGATTGATACGCGATCGCCGCAGCGATCAGCCCGGCCCAGACGAAGGCTTGATGACCGGTGCGTCGCGCGGCCATCAACATCATCACCGCCGCCAACCCCGCTGCCGGAGCCAACGCCAACGAGAACGGAAATCCGATGGCGGACAAGCCCACTCCCACGCAGCACAACACCAAGCCGACGAACAACGGCAACACGAGACTCCAAGGGAGCGGCCGAACGAGATCGCCGGTCCGTTGCTGAAAGACCTTCGCCACCGCATCGGTCGTGAAGAGCACGGGCACGGCGGTCAACACGCAACCCAGTCCGATCCACGGCAGAGCCATCTGTTCCCAACAGGAAAACGCGAACAACGTCAAGAACTGAGTCCCCAAGACTGTGATCGGCAAGAAGCCGCAGACACGCGGCAGCCGATGCTCTTCCGCCAGCCAGAAGACTTGTCGCGCGGTCTTCACCGTGCCAACCGCGAAGATCGCCCACAACACCAACGCGACCATCGGCGTGATGGCGGCGGACAACGGCGACAACACGCCTCCGGCCACGGCCAGCGCCACGTAACTCGCGACCAATGTCGGCTGAGAGCCTCGCAGGAACTGCGAGAAGATCCTCCGCGACGCAAACGCGGTCAGCACCGCATCGAGCAACAGCAAGCCGATCTGCTCACCCCGAACCAACCACCCGACCGATTCCGCAGCACTGTCAGCCAACCCGATCCGATGAATCGCCAAGAAGCTCAGCGGCAACAACAGCAACGTCAGCGTCCGCATCACCGTACCGGTGTTACGCAGTCCCAGCCGGTCGTAACACAACTCTCCGCAACCAAACACCGCCGCCGAGTAACCGATCACGGCCAGTGCTTTCCACAGCGGTGCCCACTGGTCCCACTGCTTCGTCACCAGCATCAGCGACGAGCCAAAGACGATCATCACCCCCAGCGCCAGCATCCATTTGATATTTCGTTCCTGAAAGAAGCTCTCCAGAAACCATTCGGCAGGCGATCGTCGTTTCACTTCGCTCGACATCATGCGGATTCCTTGCGAGGACAGGGCGTCTTGACCATTGGACTGAGCAACCCCTTATCAAACGGGGTGCCAATCCAGGCACAAACTTGGCCAGCGGGCGCAAGTGCCTGTCCAACCGCAGAATCAGCGCAGCTTGGATTTCGTCAGCGAGCGAACCACGGAGAAGATTGCAGCGACTTCACGGCACGTTGTCGCAGGAGATTCGCTGCGATCCGAACTGGATAGTCTCGCACAAGGAATTGGGTGGCACGCCCTGTCGCATTGCGAAGGGCGTGCGAAGGGTCCACTCCCTTCAACGACTCAGGGAGTGTCACCCAGCGAAATCTCAACGTGGTTCTACTTAGGGGCTTCGTTTGCGAACAAGTTGAACCATGCCGACATCGTTGTCGTTGTCTTGCACGAAGCCTAGCCGTTTGTAGAAATTCAACACATCATTTCGCTCGCGTCGGTGTCCCTCGTCGTTCTTGCCGTAACCGGTGCCTGGGGTGCGAGTGAGATCCACCGTCACAACGCAGCTCTTCCTGTTCACTCCGTCGAAGCGGAGCCACTCGCGTAAGGCTTCCGTTCCCAACCCGGTTCCCCACATTCCGTGAGCGATGAGGAAGTCTGCGTCGTTCCAACGAATATCCAGTTGGTTGTCATCCACATATCTCAGCACCGCAAACGGGAGATCGATCTTCTGTTGGCCTTGTAGCTCAACATCTTTGGACAAAATCCTGAAGACAACATATTCGAATTTCTGCGCTGCTGAGTTGGGCGCATGGTCGGACGCGAATTTCCCGTCGATGGTGGCTCGATTCACAACCTCCCGGACCACATCGTTATCCGGTGTTCCGTATATTGCGGCAGAGACTTCATACGGTGCGAAGAAGTCTTCATTTGGATCTGCTGAATTGCCCGACTCAATTTTATTTTGATCTGCTGAATTGCCCAACTGAAAATGCTCCTTGGCGAATGCGCGCATCCCCGGTGTATACAGCGGCCCCAGATACGGCCACCAAATGCGAAACGTTTTTGTGTGAGTCCACCGTCCAAACGCATTCATCCAGCCGAGCATTTTGGGATGGTTAAAGTTGCGGCCCAAGTCCGCCACAAGCCAGACGTCCTCAATCAACTGAATCATTTGCACGAGCAGATGGATCGCTTCACGTTCTTCGGTGAGGCGATCGCCTGGATTGGCCGGCGCGACCAGATCGGCCTGCGCGCGTTTCGTAGCGATCGGTTCGAGTTCGGGACAAAGCTCTTTCACGAACCATGCCGGTGCCTTTTCCGCCAACCGTTGCTCCAGCGCGACGAAGCGGCCATTGATTTCCACCAACGTGCGATCGAAGTCGGGGGGGGTTGGATACCACTTATTGCGCGCTTCGTTGAAGACCGATTGAATACGTTTCGCGGCAGCCGATGAGCCTTGGGTCGAATTGACGGTGTTGTTTCCTTCCATGAAGCCCAGAGCCGCCATGACGGAGTGGGCTCCCAGGCGCCGATACGACTCCCACTGAGCTTCGTCGTAAAACTGATCGCCGGTGGATTCGTGCGGAAAGGCGGGATTCAACGCTCGATAGTTGGTGACGTCGGAGGATTCGTCACCTGTCAGAGCCGGCTTGAAGAAAATTAGCACGCCGACGTCGAAGTCCTTGCCATTAGGATCGAAGCGGATCGTACCGACGGCCACATGCTGTTTGGACTTGCCATCCGAGCCGGGACGCAGCGGATCAAGGTCGATGTCGATGTCGACCCCGAAGTCTTCACGGATGCGGCGGACGGCATTGCCAAAATCTTCAAAGGTGCTGTAGGGATCAGCGCCACAATCCGAGACGATGATGTAGCGGCAGTGTCGGCGAATGAGTTCGTACAACGCCATGTTTTCGAATTGCCCGGCATCCGATAGATGCACGTGGGACTTTGATTGGTCGCTGCTGTCCGAGAGGCCAAACATTTCGTGCAGAAACAACAATCCGCGAAACCAGCGAGGTTGAGGCTTCGCTGAACCGGGACTGGCTACCCAAATCCCCAGCCGCAAATTGAGCACGCTCATCAAGAAACCAACCGCCGGTCCGAGCTTGATTGAGACTCCCCCCATCAACGAGTTAAACGCGGCGGCGGAAGCCGTCACCGCGTCCCCCAGAGAGATTTCAGGCCGCTCGGCCCATCTGTCACCGATCGACAATCCGCAGCAGGACAGCACCGCGCTGCGAGCACCTCGACTGAGCGTCGAAAGTTGGTCGCCTGAGAGATGGTTCGCGGTGCAACACACCAGATGCAGCGGAGCTTTCACGCTCTTCAAGTCCGTCAGCGGTAAGTCGTCGTTTTGTCGCACATCGGTGTAGCGGTTCTTGCGAGCCACGAAAGAATTTGTTTCCGTGTCAAAAGCGTTCGGATGCGAGGCACCGAGAAAAGCGCGGGTCAATCGGTCGCGATACAGCTTGTGCAGGCCAAATTCGGACGGGTCCAGGTGCAGAGCGAAGGCAATGCAGAGCCAGCAAACGAACCACGCAAACATCCAATTTGAAGGCGAATCCTTCAAGAAGGTCATCACCGCCGCGACGACAAGGGCATACATCAAGGCCACCGTCACATAGGCCAAGAGTTGAGGAACGTAGGGCTTCAACGCATCCCACTTGGTGTCCTTCTGCTGATTGGATTGAAGTTGAGCCAGCCAGTTCCGCATGAGAGCGAAGAGTCCGCCCGAACCAGCGGCACCGATCGAGGCTTTTCCCAGATGGCCTCCGCGATACAACACCACGCCCAATTCCCACAGTAGCCCAGCAGCGACAAACACTACGCCAAGAGCTAACAGTCGTAAGAGCACGCGATCGACCGCGGGCGAATGCTTCGCCGCACATTCTCTGGGCAATGAAGACCCAACCCAGACACGCAGGACGCTGATCGCCAATCCGACGACCAGCCAAATCGCGGGCACCTCAAACAGTCGAGCCGAAAAGTGCCATGACAACTTCTGGGGCGAAGGACTCAGGTTCGCATTGATCGTGGTCGTCCCAGACGCCGCAGTGGCGTTTCCCTCGGTGGCGTTTCCGCCGACTGCAAATTTGAATTCGCCAGTCAGTGTGGTCGTATTCGGAATAGGCTCTTTTGATCGACTCAAGGATGTCTCGATTCCCAAATGTTGCAACCAACTCGCCCAGGTGCCAGCCGTGCTCACTTGGCTCACGCCGTGGGGATGCATCCAAAAATCGCTGGATTCGACCCAGCGCGGCCCATAGAAGGAGATCAAACAAGAGAGAATCAATGCGAAACCTGCAGTCCCAAAATACGTCGTCGATGGCGTCTTGCTTTGGTCGGACTTCCGGTTTTTTCGCCAAGCCTCTTCCGCAAAAAAAAGAACGGCGGCTAAGGGAGCCACGACGACAAAGGGCAACACCCAAAATGTATTCGGAAGGCTGAGATGCGTCGTTGTCACCAGCCAGCACATCTGTGCGATCGCTAGGACGACGACGCCGGTCAAGAGGGTCGGTCCCAAGCCAAACATGACCGCGATCAGCGCGATCCACATCTCTGTTTCAAACAACCCCCAACGTGGTGCCAGGAAGTTGCTGAATTCTCTCAGGTGCCGGACCTCATCCGGTTCGGGTTGGTCTGGTCGCTTCGTCGGAAAGACCTTCAAGTCCGCCCGACTCTCCGTTGGATTCTTGTCGGCGAACCGCTTTCGCCATGCCGACCACCAGCTTCCGATATACCCACCTCCGGAGACCGTGGAGAGGTAATCGAACATGGGCAACAGTTTCAGAAAATGAAGTCCTTGCAGCAAACCCAAATTAAAAGTGGAACTGCGAATGCCACCTCCGGACAGAGCGAGTCCAACCAATTCTTCCGGCTGATCCTGAATCCAAGGTTCGTCTCCCATTGCCGCGACTGATGGCGGAGTAGGATCTCGCCTCACGACTTGCTCCGCGCGATACAACTCCGAAAAACGACGATGTCCTCGCTCAGCGTCTTGACTGCGTTCGATCACAGTGCGGCGAATAATCGCGAAGATGCTCGTGGTCAACCAAGCCACGACCAGTGACAGCAATGAAAACTTGATTTGCGCTGCAAAGCGAACCTTTGCCACGGCTTCTTCGGTGATGGTGTCAGGGTGGTTCAAGAACGCACCGAGTCCCGGATTCTCAAATCCGCAATCACTGGCGGCCGCAGCAACGAGACTCAACCCACAAAGCAAGGAAACGGCGTCGAGAATCCAGGCGTTTGATCGTGTTGAATCCAATCGCCAGTGTGCGCAGCACAGGGCTAACGCCAAGCTCACCAGATAGACTCGAATGTCAAAATCATCGTTCTTCAAGTTCTTAACGGCGACATCGATCAACGTTTCGCCATTTGGTGAGTCGTTGCCGGACACAGTCTGGCTTTGCCAGGTGCTCACAATCGCCTTCGCCGTCTTGGCCGAATCGCTCAGTTGAAGGCTCACCATTCCGTGGGGTGACTTGCCGTCAATTTTTAGACTTGGGGCACTTGTCCGACCGAGAACCCAAAACACGATCGTCAACAGCACAATGATCGGTGAGGCCCGCAGCAACCCATTCCCAAATGCCACTGGAATTGTGGTCGGCTGTTGAAGTGGCGTCGTCATCGGGTTGGTCCTTCTCACTTAGTGCGATTTGAAGAATCGAACAGAAACCTGAGGGCCGTCATCGCTGGCCTGCGGCAAGTCCACCGAATCCGCTGAGCGAACGCAGAAACTGCATCAACCAAGGATTCGGTCTCGGCCCAAGGACTGAGCAAGAGGAAGAAGATCCGTCGGTGACCATTCTCACTCGCAGGATCCCAACATCGCCGCCGCTCGAGCTGAGTTCAGAGTACAAAGCGACTGCGAGGTGGCAAGCAGTTTGCCGCAACGAACCGCGGAAACAGCGACTCGTGGCACGATACAAACGGGTATGACGGTTCCAACGATCCGATCAGCGAAGAACGCGGCGTGACGGCGTTTCGTAAACGGTTTGTTGTTGAACACAACGATGCCATCCGTTGGAGTCCGGGGACTCAGCCTTTTTTTTCCAGCTATGGGTTTCTAACTTCGCCCACTCAATTGGCTGACGACAGGAAATTCTCAAAGGTGGCTTGCGATGAAGATTTATTTGAGTGGCAAATTGGTGGATAAAGAGCAGGCGGTGGTCAGTGTGTTCGACCACGGGTTGTTGTACGGTGACGGAGTCTTTGAAGGGATTCGCGTCTACGGCGGCAAAGTGTTTCTGCTCAAGGAACACATCGAGCGGCTGTATGAGAGCGCGAAGGCGATTCGGCTGACGATTCCGATGTCTCTGTCTCAGATGATCGAGGCGACGAAGGAGACCGTTGCGGCGAATGGCATTGGCGACGGGTATGTCCGGCTGGTGGTGACGCGCGGTGCGGGGTCGCTGGGGTTGGACATCCGCAAGACCAGCAACCCGCAGGTCATCATCATTGCGGACACGATCACGCTCTATCCGCCGGAGATTTATCAGAACGGGATGAACCTCATCACGGCCAGCACGATTCGCAATCATCCGGGGGCGCTGCCGGCTCGGATTAAGTCGTTGAATTACCTCAACAACATCCTGGCCAAGATCGAAGGGACCGATGCCGGGACCGTTGAGGCGCTGATGCTCAACCATAAGGGAGAGGTCGCCGAATGCACCGGCGATAACATCTTCATTCTCAAGAACGGGGTGCTGAAAACGCCTTCGACTGACGCGGGCATTCTGGAGGGGATTACTCGGAATGCGGTGTTGCGGTTGGCTCGCGAGGCGGGCATTCCGACTCAGGAGACGACGCTGATTCGCCACGATTTGTATGTCGCGGACGAAATGTTCCTGACGGGGACGGCGGCGGAAGTCGTGCCGGTTGTGAGCTTGGACGGTCGCCTGATTGGCGACGGCAAGCCCGGCCCGATCACGCGGCGGTTGCTGGAGCTCTTTCATGAGTTCACGCGAGCGGCGGATTAGTGCGCTTGTAGTGACCCCATTGATGGGGTCGGGGTCGGGGTCGTGTGCGAAATCGTTTTCTTCGACCCCATGAATGGGGTCACTACGAGCGCGGCGACCGGCAGAATTTTCCGATTGGCGGACGGACCTCCGCAGGAAGTCTTCGCGAACGCCTCGAACGGTGAGAAATGCCGTTCCCCACTTCTTTTCTTGGGCACTAAAAGCCCGCCCGCGTCAACACAGGCGCGGCGGTTGGGCCACCAAGGAAGGATTGGGTCACATGAAGTTTTCATCGTGGTTGCGTAGTTGGATGGGTTTTTCCCGAGCTCAAAATCATCGCCGAAGCCGCTCAGGCGCGGAGCATCTGCGAGCCTGCGAGATCGCGGCCGTCCATCCGCACGTCGAGCCGTTGGAGCCGCGGTTGGTGTTGGATGCCAGTACGCCGGTGAATGATCTGGCGGCGTTCGCTCAGCAGTTGAACGCTGCCGGTGCGACGCTCTACGGGGCGGCTTGGGATGTGAACACCACCGCGCAGCGGCAACTCTTTGGTGACGGAGCGCAATTTCTGCCCTTCGTCGAAGTGACGAATACCAGTCACAACCCGAATCAGATCGCGCTCACCAACAACATCACGACCTATCCAACGTGGGTGTTTGCAGACAACAGCCGGCTGGAGGGAGTGCAGTCGCTCGCGGCGCTATCCGCACAGGCCGGGATTGCCATTCCGCAAGGATTCACGCCCGGCTTCGCGCCGATTGCGACGCAGACTGTGTTGGGTGGCTCGCCGCTGATGTTGCCGATTGACGGGTTCGATCCCAACGGCGATGACCTGACCTATTCAGTGACGATCAACAACAACACGTCGGGCCTGACGGCGACGTTGCGTCCGCGAGTGGGCGCGTTGCGGATTACGGTGGCCGGTTATGGCGACATGCTGTTCAACACGTTTGACGATCTGGTCCCGCGCGTGACGCAGCGGATTGGTCAACTTGCCAACGACAGCTTCTACAGCAACGTCATTTTTCATCGAGTCATCAACAACTTTGTGATCCAGACGGGCGATCCGACCGGAACGGGCACCGGGAGTTCGACGCTGGGGCAATTCGCCGACCAGTTCAATACCAACCTGCAATTCAATCGCACGGGCCTGCTCGCGTTGGCGAAGCAGGACGCGGACGACACCAATGACTCGCAGTTCTTCATTACCGAAGGGGCGCAGCGGTCGCTCGATTTCAATTTCTCGATCTTCGGCGTGCAGGTGGAAGGGGAGTCGGTGCGTGAGGCGATCAGCAACACCGCTACGGATGCCAATAACAAGCCGGTGATTCCCGTGACGATGCAGTCGGTCGATGTGGTGCAGGACAACGAGAATGGGGTCGTCATGCTCAGCGCACCCGTGGGCGCGAGCGGCAGCGCGGACATCACCGTGCGAGTGACTGACACCGGAGGCAACTTCTCCGAGCAGACGTTTCACGTGATCGTGCAGCCGGACACCATCAACGGCAACAACCTCAATTCCAATCCGTTCCTGGACGACATCCCGCGAATTCGCACCACTTCGGGGCAGGCGGTCTCCTTCGCACTGAATGCGCTTGAGGCGGCGAATCCATCGAACTTTCCCATCAATTTCTACCTCAATCAAAGTCTGCTGAATGGCAACGTGGTGACCGTCACGCCGCCGTCCAGCTTCGCCGGCACGGGCACCGTTACGGTGGCGACCGGCCTCGGCAACTCGTCGGTGCTCGACACTCAGGTCGTCCCCATCGAAGTCGTCCGAACCGCACAGAATTTGACGCTGTCGGCCACCAACGATCCGACTCACAACGCCGCGAACGACGGAGTGGCGGATACCTTCCTGGTGCGCGTCACCAGCGGCAATTTGCTGGAGGTGTCGATCAACGGCAGGGTGGCTCAGTTGGCGACCGGGAACAGCGTGCAGACGCTGGTCATCAACGGTTCGGACGATGCGGACACGCTGATTGTGGACTTCAGCAACGGCAATCCGATTCCTTTCAACGGACTCCAATTCAATGCCGGCGCTCAGCCGATCGGCGGTCGCGATGTGCTGGTCCTGAAGGGTGGTTCGACGGGCAACGAACTGCACAACATCTTCAATGCCACCGATGGGACGGTCTCGATCAATGGCGCGATACTCATCGCCCACTTTGGGACCGAGTCGGTGCGTGACGAGTTGATCGTCAGCGATCGCGGGTTCCAGCTTCCCTCCAGCAACGACGTCGTGACCTTGTCGGACGATGACGCAGTCGGAAACGGCATGTCGAAGATCCTGTTCGGCACGACGAAGGACTTCGTCTTCACCAACCCGACCACCTCGCTGACGATCAACGGTGGAGCCGGTAATGATTCGATTTCTGCGACCGGCTTGGATTCCCTGTTTCCAGCGAACGCCAAGATCTTTTTCCAAGGCGAGACCGGGAACGACACGCTCAATGCCTCTGGAGCAAATCAGCCGTTCTTTCTGTTAGGAGGAGCCGGCAACGATTCGCTGGTGGGCAACGCGAGCAACGAAACGTTCGTGGCCGACGCCGGCAACGACACGATTGTCGGCAACGGACAGAACGATGTGCTGTCGGTGGTGGGACTGACTGGCAACGCGACGCTGACCGACTCGCTGATGACTGGCCTGGGAATCGACGTGCTGACGGGCATTGAGTCGGCGTCCATCGTTGCCGGCAACACGGCGTTGACGCTCGACGCCCACGCGTTCTCCGGTTCGGTGACTCTGACCGGCGGCAACGGCAACGATTCACTGATCGGCGGCAATAGCGCGGATGTGCTCTTTGGAGGCCAGGGAAACGACACGCTGATCGGCGGCGCGGGAAATGATTCGCTCACCGGCGATTTGAACAATGACCTCTTGGATGGCGGCACCGGCATCGACATCGTGATTGATGTGACCAACTCCAATGTCACGGTCACGGCCACTCAGATTCAGTGGGGCAGGGCGCTGGGCACGGACACTTACCGAAATATCGAAGGCTTGCAGATCACCGGCGACGGCTCGGCGAACAAGTTTGATCTCAAATTGTTTACCGGCAACGCGACCTTGTTCGGCAATGGTGGAGCCGACACGTTGATCGGAGGCAGCGGCAACGATCTCTTGTCGGGTGACTTGGGCAATGACTTCCTGACGGGCGGCCTGGGCGATGACACGTTGACGGGCGGCATCGGCCTGGACCGCTTGATCGAATCGGCAGACGTCAGTTGGACGTTGGCGGAATCGTTGACCGGGACGTTCTTGTCGGGCCAGGGGACGGATTCCGTCAGCGACATCGAGCAGGTGTCGCTGACCGGCGGGGCCGGCGACAACGTGCTCTACGCTGCGGGCTTCAGCGGAAACGTGACGCTCGATGGCGGTAACGGAAATGACACGATCCAAGGGGGCGACGGAGCTGACTCGCTGGTGGGAGGAAACGGAAACGATTCGATCTCCGGCCGGGCTGGCAACGACAGCATCCTGGGAGGCAACGGGAGCGATACGTTGGACGGCGGTGCCGGAGACGATCGGGTCGATGGTGGAATCGGCAGCGGCGATCAAGTGACCGGTGGCCTTGGGAAAGACACGCTGCTCGGCGGAGTTGGTTCCGATGACCTTCTGGTGGAGACCGCCGACGTGGCGGAACTCACGCTGACGTCG
The DNA here is from genome assembly GCA_945905295.1 of Planctomyces sp. SH-PL62. Classification (GTDB taxonomy): domain Bacteria; phylum Planctomycetota; class Planctomycetia; order Planctomycetales; family Planctomycetaceae; genus SXKJ01. Next base: position 14,212 of record CAMDPX010000058.1, read on the forward strand.
TCGTCGCTCACGGGACTTGGTTCGGATTCGCTGTCTGGTTTTGAGGGAGCTCAAGTCACAGGAGGCGCGGGTAATAACAAGATCGACGCCAGTAAGTTCGCGGGCTCGACCACGTTATCGGGTGGAGCGGGCGACGACTCGCTGCTCGGCGGAACAAAGAGCGGCGTCCTGAACGGCGAGGACGGCAACGACACGCTGGTGGGTGGTGCGGGCAACGATACCGTGGACGGCGGAGTCGGCAACGACTTGGTCACCGGTACGGCGAACAACAACGTCACCGTGACCTTCGCCGCGATTCAAGGTGGCAAGGCTCTGGGCACCGACTCGTTCACGAACATCGAGACCCTCCAACTGACGGGTGGCGGTGCGGCGAACAAATTCGATGTGTCCGCCTTCGCCGGTAACACGACTCTCCTGGGCATGGCGGGCAATGACACTCTGATCGGTGGTAACGGCAACGACTCCATCGCCGGCGGTGCGGGGAACGATTCGCTGGTCGGTGGCGACGGCGGAGATTCCCTCTCTGGTGAAGCGGGCAACGATGTCGTGAAGGGGGGCCTCGGCAACGACACACTGACGGGCAATGACGGCAAGGACACGCTCAATGGCGGAACCGGCAACGATCAGCTCGATGGCGGCCTGGGGGACGATGCCCTGTCGGGATTTACGGGGAATGACATGCTGGTCGGCGGAGCGGGCAAAGACTCGCTGGTGGGGGGAGATGGCGACGACACCCTGCGCGGCGGAGACGACAACGATTCATTGATCGGCGGACTGGGTAACGACAACACCGATGGGGAATTCGGCGTCGATTCCGTCACCGGCGGAACCGGCAACAACGCTTTGCCGCAAGCGGGCGATACCCTGCCGGGCAATACTTCGGAAATCAACGACGCGCTGACGATCATTGGGACATGGATCGACGATGTGTGACGCAATTCAGACAGGGGTCAGGCACCGCAGAATTCAGAATTGGCGGAATTGAGTGGTGAGTTGAAATCACGCTTTGCCCCGCCAATTCTGAATTCTGCGGTGCCTGACCCCGGACAAATGCCCGCCGGAAGGGGCAAGACCGGAGACAATTACCGTTTTCTTCTCCTTCCCTGAGACATTACAAGGACGCCCACTCTCACGAGATCGATTTTCTGGCGGGCCGCCAATTGAAGGATTTGTTTGCATGAGACTGACATCGTGGTTGTCCAATTGGACTCGATGGTTGGTGGCTCCGCGTCATGGCCGTAAGGCGAGTGGTCGAAATCGAAGTCGCGCCTTCCGAGTGGCGGACTTCGCCCGTGTGGCCGCGCCGCTGGAATCGCTCGAACCGCGGCTGGTGCTGGACGGCACGTTGGCCAATGACTTGGCCGCGTTCGCGAGAGTGTTGCGAGACAACGGCGTGACGCTGTTCGGTGCCGCCTGGGATCCGACCACGACCGCCCAACGACAACTCTTTGGCGATGGGAGTCAGTTCCTGAACTTTGTCGAAGTCACCAACCCCAATCGCACGTTGAACGCGACCGCGACCGCGAACAGTATCACCACGACTTCCCCCACATGGACCTTCTCGGATGGTTCGCGGCTCACGGGCACGCAAACGCTGGAGGCTCTGGCGCTCCAGTTGTCGATCGCAGTCCCGGCTATTCCTAACGCGATTCCGCAGGGCTTCACGCCGGGCCTGGCTCCCATCGCGACGCAGACTCTGCTGGCCGGTTCGCCGTTGCTGATCCCGTTGGATGGCTTCGATCCCAATAACGACAATCTGACGTACACGATCACTCTGACCAACAACACGGCCAACCTGACCGCCACGCAGCGGCCGCGGAATGGAGCGTTGCAAATCGCCGTTGCCGGTTACGGAAACATCCTGATCGACACGTTCGACGATCTCACCCCGCGCGTGACCGAGCACATCAAGCAGCTCGCCAATAACAACTTCTACGACGGCGTTATTTTTCATCGCGTCCTCAACAACTTCGTGATTCAAGGGGGCGATCCGACTGGCACCGGCAGCGGCGGCTCGACCTTGGGGGACTTCGACGACCAATTCAACGTCGACTTGCAGCACAATCGCACCGGCCTGATCTCGATGGCCAAGACGACCGACGACACCAACGACTCGCAATTCTTCATCACCGAGGGACCGCAGCGGCATCTCGACTTCAATCACTCGATCTTCGGTCTCGTGGTCGAGGGAGAGTCGGTGCGCGACGCGATCAGCAACACGGCGGCCAACGGCGGCGGCGTGCCCACTTTCACCGTCACCATGCAGTCGGTGGATGTCGTCGCCGACAACGAGAACGCCGTGCTGATGCTCAAGGTGCCCAACGGTGCCACCGGCAGCGCGAATGTGAGAGTCCGCGTCACCGATCCCAATGGGAATTTTTCTGAGCAGACCTTCCTCGTCAACGTGCAAGCGGATACGGCGTCCTCGAATCCCTTCCTCGATGACATCCCGCTGATCCGCACGCTGCAAAACACGCCGATCTCGTTCACAGTGCATGCCACGGACGCGGATGGTCAGCAGCCCGCCTACTTGGACCAAACATTCTTGGCGAACCGCCAACCGCCACTGCCGGTGCCCTATACCGCGAACCCAACCAAACTGTCGTACTCGGTCAATCTGAGTACCGGCCTTACCACCGTCACACCGACCAGCACGTTTGTCGGCACCGAACAAATTACGATCGCTACGGGAGTCATCGTCTCCGCGATTGACTATCAGGTCAGCCCGATCGAAGTGGTCGCCGCCGCGACCGACCTGACGTTGTCCGCGCACAACGATCCGCGGCACGGCCAGCCCAACGACGCGATCGCCGACGCGGCCAATGACGGTCAGGCCGATGCGTTTTCTGTGCGACTCGTCCCCTACACAATCGGAGGCACGACGCGCAGCGCCATCGAAGTGTCGATCAACGGCCGAGTCGCGCAACTGGCGGAAATCGACAGTGTGCAGACACTGATCATTAACGGCTCGGACGACACCGACACGCTGACGGTGGATTTCATCAACGGCGATCCGTTCTCGGCCGGCGGGCTGCAATTCCACGGAGGCAGTCAGGCGAACGGCGGCAAAGATCAATTGATCGTCAAGAACTATGCCGGCCAGTTGATGAACTACTCGCTGTCCGCGGCCCACGACGGCACGCTGACGGACACCACCACCGCCGGCGGCACCCGCACGCTCGTGACCTTCACGGGCTTGGAGTCGGTCAGCGATTCGTCGACCGCCCCCAATCGCAGCGTGCAGTTCGCGGCGACGGGGGGCAGTGCAGTGCTCGCTGTCGATACGGCGGTGGCCGGGCAACTGAAGCTGGATTTCGGCCCGGATCTGAGCCTCAGTTTCAAAGCTCCAACCAACGCCATCACGGTCAACGGCGCGGAAGGGAACGACTCGCTGACGGTTGATTTCGCCAACGGAGTGCCCATTCCGGTCGGCCGGCTGCAATTCAACGGCGGCACTCAGGCCGACGGCGGCCAGGATCAGTTGCTGTTGAATAACGCCACCGCCCCGTCGATTGAGTACGCGCTGACTGGCGCTCAAGCTGGCTCGTTCGCGGCGAATGGCACCACGTTTATCAACTTCACGGGTCTCGAAGCGATCAATGACTCGTTGACGGCGGCCGCCAACAACGGAATGAACCGCACCGTGCAATACTCGTCCGACGGGCAAAGCGCGGTTCTGTCGGCCGAGTCTTCTGTCGGCAACGGCAGGCTGAAACTGCAATTCGGCACGGATCTGAGCCTCAGCCTTTCGTCGCCGATCAAAGCGCCCCCCAGCGCTGGGGCCAGTGCGCCGATCGGCTCGCTGACGGTCAGCGGCGGAGCGGGTGCCGACACGCTGACGGTCAGTTACGCCAACGGTAGCCCGATCGCGCCCGGCGGCGTGGTCTTTCATGGAGGGACTCAACCTTCCACGGGAGTCAACAATCGCGATCAACTGGTCGTCACGGGCACGACGGCGTCGACGATCCTGCACACGGTGACCAACGCGACCGACGGAGCCATCGCCGTCAACGGAGCGGCCGTAATCACCTACGACGGCACCGAGTCCGTTGCGGACGAAGTCGTGGTCACCAATCGCGGCTTTCAGTTTGGTGCGAACGCCGACACGGTCGTCCTGTCGGACGATGGCATCGACGGCAACGGACAATCGAAGTTGACCTTCGGAGCCAAAGAATTCTTGTTCGCGAATTCCACCGGCTCGCTGGTGATCAACGGTGGTAATGGAAACGACTTGCTCTCGGCTGTGGGGCTGGACGCGAGCTTCCCTTCGGACGCGAATCTGTTCCTGCAAGGCGAGCTCGGTAACGACACGATCGACACCTCGGAGGCCAGTCGCGCGTTTGTGATGGTCGGCGGCGACGGAAACGACGTGATCTCCGGCAACGGCAGCAACGAAGTGATCTCGATGGATGCCGGCAACGACATCATCAACGGCAACGGCGGCACCGATCGCATCGTCGCGTCGAACTTAAAAGGAGCGGTCACGCTCAACAACGCGCTGCTGAGCAACACAGTGCTCGGCGGCTTGGGAGCAGACATAATCAGCGGCATCGAAGAGGCTGAGCTTTCGGCGGGATTGCTCGCGGCTCAGATCAATGCCAAAGATTTTTCAGGCGTGGTGACGCTGACGGGTGGCAACGGCAATGACTCGCTCACCGGCACGGCTAACTCCGACGTGATCAACGGTGGGCTGGGCAATGACACGATCAAAGCCGGAGATGGAAACGACAGCCTGTCCGGCGGTGCGGGGAACGATTCGATCAATGGTGAAGCGGGAGACGATTTCCTCAGCGAAACCACCACCGGCAACGGCAACATCACTGTCACCGCGACTCAAATTCAGGGCGGTACGCCGCTCGGCACTGATTCGTATGCCAGCATTGCATCGATGAGGTTCACTGGCGGCGCGCTGGCCAACAAGATCGACACGAAACTGTTCTTGGGCAACGTCACGTTGCTCGGCGGTGACGGAGCCGACACGTTGATCTCAGGAAGCGGCAACGACCGCCTGCAAGGACAGGGAGGGAACGATTTCCTCACCGGTGGAGCGGGCAATGACATCCTCGATGGCGGCAGCGGGGACGTGGACCGTCTCATCGAGACCTTCGATACGAACTGGCTGTTGACCGATACCACGTTGACCGGGCTCGGCAGCGACACGCTGGTCTCGTTCGAGCAAGCCTCGCTGACGGGCGGAGCTGGCAGCAATACACTCGACGCGCGGGACTACACCGGCAACGCCACGCTGGATGGCGCGGCGGGTGGTGACACGATCCTCGGCGGCACGGGAGCCAGTTCGCTTCTGGGCAACGCCGGCAACGATTTGCTCGTCGGGAACACCGGTAACGACACGCTGCTGGGGGGCAACGACACCGACACGCTGCTGGGCGGCGACGGCAACGACAGTCTCGATGGTGGCGCTGGCAACAACGATCGCGTCACTGGCGGTAACGGTCTCGACAAGCTCAACGGTGGCGCTGGAATCGGCGACTGGCTGATTGAATCCAGCAACGCCGCGCTGATCACGCTCACCAAGACCACCTTGAGCGGCATCAGTTCAGACATCGACACGGTCACTGGGTTTGAAGGCGCGATGCTCACCGGCGGCGACGGCGATAACACGATCAATGCCGCCGAGTTCCTGGGGATGACCAATCTGACCGGCGCTGGCGGCAGCGACATCCTGCTGGCCGGGGCGGGAACCGCGACGCTCGACGGTGGAACTGGCAATGACACGCTCACGGGTGGCAAAGCAAATGATTCGTTGCTCGGAGGTGACGACAGCGACCTGATCCTCGAAAGCGGCAATGGCGGTCTCACGGCGACGATCAATGCCGCAGGAACGGTGACTCAATTCGTCGGCGGTGCCGTCTTTGGAACGGATACCTACACCGGAATCGAAGCGGTGCGGTTGACTGGTGGAGTGGCTGCCAATCGCTTCGACCTCAAGTTGTTCGCCGGACCGGTGACGCTGGACGGTGGAGCGGGAAATGACACGCTGACCGGAACCGCGGTCAACGACTTGCTGATCGGAGGCGATGGCCTCGACTCGTTGGTCGGCAACGCTGGACTCGACACGCTGACGGGGGGCTCCGGGAACGATGTTCTCAAGGGAGGCCTCGATAACGACAACCTGTCAGGCGGCATCGGCAACGACACTCTCAACGGCGGCGATGGAAATGACACACTGGATGGCGGCGATGGCAATGATGGCCTGTCCGGTTTCCTCGGCGACGATCTGTTGATGGGCGGTCTCGGTGCCGACTCGATGGTCGGCGGTGCCGGGAACGACACCCTGATGGGTGGCGGCGACAAGGACTCGCTGATCGGCGGCCTGGGTGCCGACAGCGTCAACGGCGAGGACGGGATCGATTCGGTCACGGGCGGATCGGGAAACAACGCAATACCGGAAGTCGACGACGTCATCGCTGACCCGACCGAGATCAACAACGCCATGAAGATCATCGCCGCGTGGATCGACGCCGTCTGACTTGAGTGAGCCGCAAGACGTGCGACTCGTTCCGCATTCTTGGCGTTCATCCAGCGGCGTTTGTTTGAGCTGCTCCTGAAACCCATTCAGGTCGTCGCGCGTGTAGGCCAGCATGACCGGACGCTGGTGGCCGCTTTGCTCGAACGCGGTCAGCATGAGATCGAACTCACGCTCGGTGCCGCTGCGATACGGAGTTCCGCCCGGTCGCGACCACAGAATGAACACGGCAATGTCGATCGGCCGTTGATTGAGGATCAGCTCGATCGTCTCTTGAAACGACGCCGTGGCGGGGAGTGCGAGGTCTTCCCACAGAGCCGGCTGTAAGGTCATGTTGGGATAACGCTTTTGAAGTCCGTCAATGACGCGTCAGGCTTGGCTGCGTTCTTCAACGACGTCGCCGGGGCTGGAGATGAAGTTGCAGACGATTCGTGGGAAGGTGCTCATGGTTTGGCAAAATCATGGGTCACAAAATCATGAAAAATAATGACGGGCTTGATTGGGCGCATTCTTGGGAATCCCTCCGTCTGCTTTCATCATTTTGTGAAACATGATTCTGTCCTACACCTCGGGCAGAATCTCAACCAGCACCGATTTGAAGCCGGGGGTTTTCGACTGCGGATCGACGGAGCGGGGAACCAAGATGTTGGCTTCGGGGTAATACGCCAGCGCGTTGCCGGGGCGGATGTCGAAGGGGCGAGCCAGCAGCCAGCGCATCTCGCCGGTCGCGCTGCGGACTCGGACTCGTTGATCCGGTTTGATGCCGAGGCGGTCGAAGTCGGTTGAGTTGAGTAAGAGAACGTCGCGGCGTTCTTGGGCGCGATAGATGTCTTCCTCGTCGTAGACGACGGAGTTGAATTGGCCTTCCGAGCGGACGGTCATCAGCCGCATTCGGCGGTCTTTCGGATCGGGTGGTGTTGGCAGCGCGACGGTCTGGAATTTGGCTCGGCCGGAAGGTGTCGGGAACTTGCGGCCAGCGAGGTCGCGGCCGGGGATGTGGAACTCGCGTTTGGTTTGGTCGATGTCGCCGATCGGTTCGAGGCCAGGGATCAGGTCGGCGATCAAGCGGCGCACGGCGGAATGGCTGTGCAAGTCGGACCAGTTCAGCGAACCGCTGACCGAATTGCCGAGCACTCGCCGCGCGATCTCGACGAGAATCGAGACTTCGCTGCGTGCGCCGGGGACGCGCGACGCTCCGCCGGCGGAGAGGCGGACGAAGCTGAACATCGACTCTTGCGTGGTCGGCTGCGGTTCTTCGTCGCGCGGCAGCACGGGCAGGATCAGCGTTTCTTTCGCGCGGCCCCAGGCGTGTCCCGTGTTAAGCGTTGTACTGAGGTACGCGACGAGGTCGAGCTTCCCGATCGCCTCCTCGGCGAAGCGCGCGTCTGGGTTGCTGCCGAAGAGATTGCCGCCAAGACTGAGTGCGGCTTGCATCTCGCCACGAGAGGCTGCGTCCATGCAGGCCATCGTGTCGAGGCCCGGTGAAGTCGGTGCTTTCACGCCGAGACGTTGCTCGAACCGTTCCAGCAGCGCTTGCTTGAGCGTTGGGGTCACGCCGACGGAGCCGAGTCCTTGCACGTTGCTGTGTCCGCGGATCGGCATCAGTCCGGCGTTCGGCCGGCCGACCATGCCGCGCAACAGCGCGAGGTTGGCGATCATCTGCACGTTCTCGACGCCGTGCAGGTGATGCGTGATGCCCATCGTCCAGCCGATGACGACGTTCTTTGCTCCGAGGAATGTCGTGGCCGTCTCTTCGAGAGATTGCCGCGTCACACCGGAGCCGGCTTCGATGTCGGCCCAGCTCGTCGACTCGACTTGCTGACGGAGCGCCTCGAAGTTTTCGGTGTGCTGGTCGATGAACTCGCGATCGAGGCCGCCTCGTTCGAGCACGATCTTGATCACGCCGGTCAGCCAGGCGATGTCGCCGCCGATGTGCGGTTGCACGTATTGGCTGGCGATCTCCGAGCCGAACAGCAGGCTCCACGGATCGCTGGGGACTCGGAAGTTGACGAGGCCGAGTTCCTTGGCCGGGTTGACGACGATCACTTTGCCGCCGCGCCGCCGAATCTGCATCAAGCTGCGCATCAGACGCGGATGGTTCGAGGACGGGTTGCCGCCGATCAGGATGTAGAGATCGCAGCCGTCGAGGTCTTCCAAACGGATTGTGCCCGTGCCCTGTCCGACACTGCTGCCCAGTCCGACTCCGCTGGCTTGATGACAGTAATACGAGCAATTGTTGACGTAGTTGGTCCCGAATAATCGGGCGAGCAGTTGCAGCAAGAAGCCCGCCTCGTTCGATGATCGGCCGCTGGCGTAGAAGAAACTTTGTGTCGGCCCCGCTTCGCGCAGCTTCGCCGCGATCTTGTCGAACGCTTCGTCCCAGGAGATGGCTCGGTAGCCGGCGTCGTTGCGGCCGGCGAAGAGCGGTTCGCTGATCCGGCCGCTGATTTCTAGCTCGCGCGGTGTCAGTGCTCGCAGTTCGTTGAAGCCGTAGCGTGCGAAGAACTCCGGGCGGATGCCGGCTTGCAGGTCGGAGGCCATCGCCTGGAATGACTTCTTGCAGACCTCCGGGAAGTGGCCCCCCTCGTTGACCATGCCGCCTAACTGGCCTCCCATGCCGAGCGCGCAGGTTTTGCAGGCGTTGCGGCTGCTCATGGCTTGCCACATCCGCCGCCAGCCGACGCGGTTCGCCAGTCGCAGCGAATACCAGATGGCTTTCCAGCCTCCGCCACTTTTCATCGGCCGCATTTGCGTTTCCTTTTGTTGAGAGTTCCGCAGCAGTCTGGTCATTTTTCGCGGAGGTCGCCAGCAAGGATTTTGGGTTTGAGTTAGCGGCTTTCGGCGATCGGCTCACGGCTTTCGGCCGGGCAAAAGTCCTACTCCCCGAAATTGGGGGAACCGCTACGATCCGCGCGACGGCCACGGAAGGCTCGGCGGTGAAGAGGACTCGACCGCGCGACCGATAGGTGGCGATAGCGGCTCTGAGAACTCCATCAAGGAAAGTTTTCGATGATCGTTGCTCCCGCGTTTACGGCGGTGCCTCGCGCTCGGTTGTCGGGATTGCCGACGGATCGCGAAAGCCCTGTGGCGCACCTCGTTGGCATCTGCGGTTCGGGCATGAAGGCATTGGCCGAAATGCTCAGCGGACTGGGCTGGACCATCTCTGGCTCGGATTTGCAGCCCCCTCCCGACAGCTTGGAGATGCTTGGCCGCAAAGGTTTCCAAGTGCATTGTGGACACGCCGCGGACTTTGTGCCGGGTGATGCGGACCTGCTGATTTACAGTCCGGCCATCGCCGCTTTTAACCCGGAACGAGTCCGGGCCGAGCAACTGGGCATTCCGCAGTGGTCGTTCAACGAACTGCTCGGCGAGCTGATGAAGACGCGCATCGGCGTCTCGATCGCGGGGACTCACGGCAAGAGCACGACGACGGCGATGGTCGCGTCTGTGCTGCGCGATGCGGGGTTGTCGCCGAGTGCGGTGATCGGGGCAGAACTCGTCTCCAGTGGAGTCTCCGGCTGGGCGGGCGAGAGCCAGTTGTTCGTCGTGGAGAGCTGCGAGTACCAGAAGAATTTTCTGACTCTATCGCCGACACACGCCGTGATGACGGGCATCGAGGCGGACCATTTCGACTGTTTCCGCAATCTGCTCGAGACGCGTGAAGCGTTTGCCGAGTTCGCCAGTCGATTGCCGTCGGACGGGCATCTGATCATTCGGGGCGATTGCGAGTCGACTCGTGTCGCGGCGGCGTCGAGCCTCGCCCAAATCGAGACGTTTTCTTTGCGAGACTGCTCGGATTGGTGGGCGGCGGATCTGCGGCCGACTTCGGACGGCTTGCACTTCCGCGTCTTCTACGGCGATCGGTTCTTCACCGAGGTCAGCTTGCGAGTTCCCGGCCGGCACAATGTTTTGAATGCGATCGCGGCGGTGGCGATGTGCCATCATCTCGGAGTTTCGGCCAGCGCGGTGCGGGAAGGACTGAGCGACTTTCGCGGGACAAAGCGGCGGTTTGAAGTGCTGGGATCGTGGAATGGCGTGACGCTGATCGACGACTACGCTCATCATCCGACGGCGGTGAAGGCGACGTTGCAGACGGCTCGCGAGCAGTTCCCCGGCCGGCGGTTGCTGTGCGCGTTTCAGCCGCACCAGGAATCTCGCACGCGGGCATTGCTGGAGGACTTCGCGGAGAGCTTTGGGGGTGCCGACGAACTGTTCCTCGCGCCGATCTTCATGGCTCGCGAAGAAGGCTCGGCCACAGCCGAGCAAACGAACGCGGAACTGGCCGAACTCATCGCCTCTCGCGGCCAAGCGGTGCGCTTGTTGCCGTCGCTTGACCGGCTGATGGACGAACTAGACGATGCCGCCCGCCCTGGAGACGTGCTAATGACCATGGGGGCTGGCGACATCAATCGGATTCAGCATGAGCTTACTCGAAGACTTCAGCGACATTCTGCAACACGATAAGCCGCTGGCCCCGCTCACATGGATGAACCTTGGCGGCCCCGCTCAATTCTTTCTTGAGCCGCGCGATCAGGGCGAACTGCAACGTCTTGTCGTCTGCTGCCACGAGAACGGCCTTCCGATCCATGTCCTGGGGGGCGGTTCCAACCTGCTGATTCGAGGTGAGGGAGTCAGTGGCGCGGTCATCCGGTTGGCAAATGCCAGCTTCGCCGAGTTGACCGTCGATGGCACGACGCTGCGAGCCGGTTCCGGAGCATTGCTCTCGCAGGCGATTTCGATCAGCGTCCGTGCTGGTCTGGCGGGGCTGGAAGTCTTGGCCGGGATTCCCGGCACAGTCGGGGGAGCCCTCAAAGGGAACGCTGGCGGCCGATCGGGTGAGATTTCCGAAACGGCTTGCTCCGTCACGACGATGACGGCCAAAGGGGAGATCGTCACCCGCACCGGGGACGACCTGAGCTTCGCCTATCGGTCCAGCAACATCGCCGAGCCTTTGATTTTGGAAGGGACATTCCAACTTCGTCCGGATGATCCGGACGACATCACGACCCGGATGCGAAAGCTCTGGATCATGAAGAAGGCAACCCAGCCGCTGTCGGATCAGTCGGCCGGCTGCATCTTCAAAAACCCGCGCGGCCAGAGCGCCGGGGCGTTGATCGACCAGGCGGGTCTCAAAGGCACCCGCCTCGGTGGTGCCGAGATCTCCGACCGCCACGCCAACTTTGTCGTCACTCACGACGGCTGCAAGTCGGACGACGTGCTGCGGCTGATCGACTTGGTCCGCTCCAAGATCGCCGAGCAGTTCGGTGTCGACTTGGAGCTGGAGATTCAGGTCTGGTAGCGCCGTCGTAGCCTGACTCTCCGAGTCGGGAGCCTTCGACGCCGAGCTGAAGCGACCGATCTAGTAGCGTTGCTGTCTCGTGTGCTACACGTCCCGCTGCAAGCGCTCAACTCGTCACTTTGCTTAAAAGTCATCGCCTGAAGAGGAATTCATGCGATGCGACAGGTTTCCTCAATTGTCCCGACCCATCCTGCCGTTATGGTTCTTGCGGCGATGCTTTCACAACACGTCTTCCTAGCATCCCAGATCAACTCGCCGCTGGACCTTCCCATCACCAACGACGTTGATCGCCACACCCACTGCCGAAGTGGTCTGGCTTCCAGAGCAACTTGCTCTGGGGCGAATGATTCGATCCTCCTACGGCGGTTCGTGCGTGTACCAACTCCAACCGAGTCTGCTCCGGCAGTCTCGCGAGGTGTGACATGCAAACCCTTGTTCCCGACACGGTCGGCCTGAAACCGGCCATTGAACGCCCCATCGACTTTGCCGCCCCTGTGACACAGTGGCATGGCATCGTGTCGAACAAGTTCAGCACAGAGCCGCCTCTGCCGACGAAGCCTTGGTTGGCTCATTATCCGGCAAAGGTGTCGGCGACGCTCAGCTATCCCGACTTTCCGGCGTGGGGATTTCTCGCCAACACGGCGGCGACGTACCCGGATCGCATCGCGTGTCATTATTACAAGCAGCATTTGACGTTCGCCGAGGTTGCCGAGCAGGCTCGGCGAGTGGCCGCGATGCTCGTGAAATACGGCGTCCGGCCGGGAGACCGCGTCGGCATCCTGCTGCCGAATATGCCGGAGTACATCTCGGCCATCAATGGCGTCTGGATGGCGGGTGCGATTGCCGTTGCCCTCAGTCCGCTGAGCGTGCCCAGCGAGATCGAAAACATCCTCACGGCGACCGACTGCCGCACGGTGATCTCGTTGGACCTGCTGGCTCCGCTGGTGCTCAAGGGAAACTACAAGCCCCGGCACATCATCTTCACGACCCTGCAAGACCGGCTGCCCGGTTGGATGCGGTTGGGATACGCCTTCGCACGGATGCGTCGATTGGGATTCTGGCCTCCCGTGGATGGTCCGAATCAACACGACTTCCATGATGAACTCGCTCAGTGCCGACCGCTTCTCCAACCGGTCGTGCCGGCGTCCCTTTCTGACGCGGCATATATTCTGCCCACGGGAGGGACGACCGGCGCGCCGAAGGCGGTCACTCTCAGCCATCGCAATCTGGTGGCGAACACCTGGCAACTCGTCGCCTGGGCCGAGGGAGAAGTTGCTCAACACACCAGTCTCTCTGTCGCGCCGTTCTTCCATAGTTTCGGCCTGGTCGGCAATCTGCTCTGCGGGACGGCGCTGGCCACCACGCAGATTCTGCTGCACAGGTTCATCCCGCGCGTGGTCGTGCAATTGATCGAGCAGCACGAACCGTCCACTTTCAGTGCGGTGCCGGCGATGCTGGCTTCGCTCAACGAGATCTTCCGACACAAGCCGCTGCGAACGCGCAAGCTCCAGCACGTCCAAGTCGGCGGTGCTCCGCTGGACCCCAAGCTGGCCGAGGAATTTACGCGGCACACCGGTGCGGAAGTCGTCGAAGGCTACGGACTCAGCGAGTGCAGCCCGTGCGTGACGGCTGGCCCGCTGAGTGGCAATGCTCGCAGCGGCACGATCGGTCTGCCGTTGCCGGACACCAACGTGAAGATCGTCGACTCCGAAACCGGCGAACGCACGCTGTCGAACGGCGAAGTGGGCGAGCTGGTCGTTCAAGGTCCGCAGGTCATGCTCGGCTATTGGAACAACCCGGCCGCGACTGCTCAGGTCATTCGCAACGGATGGCTGCACACCGGGGACTTGGCGACGATCGACAGCGATGGGTTCTTAAAGATCGTCGATCGCAAGAAAGATCTCATCATCACCTCCGGCTTCAACGTGTATCCGTGCGATGTCGAGCTGATCCTCCGCCGTTTCCCTGGTGTTGTCGATGCCGCCGTCGTCGGAGTCCCGAATCCAAACTTCGGCGAGCTGGTCAAAGCGGTGCTCGTGTGGAAGTCGGACGCCCGCTTCGACCGTCGGACGTTCGATGCGTACTGCAAAGAAAACCTCGCTGCCCACAAGCGGCCAAAGATTGTCGAGGTTCAGACCGACGATCTGCCGCGCAATTTCTTGGGCAAAGTCTTGCGTCGCCAATTGCGCGAACCCGCGCCCACGAATCCACCACCAGTCACGTCAATCACTCACACCTCTCCTGCGCAGCGACGTGAAGAAGCCCTTGTCGCCACGCTGCGCGAATGAATCGAACAGTCATGCTGACACGATCCCAGTTCCCTGCGTTCGGACGCAACTCTGGCGAGTTGACTCGCTGGCGGGATCGTTCTTCCGGCTCGCGCGACGACTTGCCGAGTCGCAATCTCGCCACGCAGCCAGACGAGTTGCATGCCAGCCTCTCGGACTTGTATGCGCACCAGGCGCGCTGGTTGTTCGCGTCGCCGCGTGACCGCATCGAGTTGCTCGAACGCTGCATCACGACCATTGCCGAGTCCGCTCGCAACTGGGTCGATGTCGCCTGCGAGATCAAACACATTCCGTCCGACAACCCCTGCCGCGCTGAAGAGGTTCTCGCCGGCCCGGTCATCGCGCTGCGTTACCTTCGGCTCTTGCTCCGCAAAATGAATGCGCTCGACAACGGCAGTCCCAATCCGCTGCCGGGACGGCTTGCCCAAACTTCCGATGGACGCTGGCAAGTCCCCGTCCTGCCGATCACCCGCGACCTGTTTGATCCGGTCTGCTTCGTGAACTTCCAAGCCCACGTTCGCCTGAAATCGGGACTGTGCGAAGACGGCGCGATCGCCGCCACGCTGCCAATGGACAACCGGCTGCCCACGACCAGCTTGGTTCTAGGAGCCGGCAACGTGACCGGCATTTTGGCTGCGGATGTGCTCGGAAAGATCTTTCAAGACCAACACGTCGTGCTCTTGAAGCTGCATCCGCTGACCGATCCACTGCGTCCGATTTTTGAACACGCCTTCTCGCCGTTGATTGAAGCTGGCTGCTTGCGAATCGTCTCCGGGGATGCCGCCTTCGGTTCACGAGCCATTGAGCACGACTTCGTCGACGCCGTTCACATCACTGGTTCGGTCGCCGCTCACGAAGCGATCGTTTGGGGAGCCGATCCCGCCGCGCGCAAACGCTCCGGGGAACCGCTGCTCGACAAGCCGGTCACCAGCGAACTCGGCAACGTCACGCCGTGGATCATCGTGCCAGGTCACTACTCTTCGATGCAGCTTCAAGCTCAAGCCGAGAATGTCGCCGCCTCAATCGTCAACAACGCGGGCTTCAACTGCCTGGCGACACGCGTGCTGGTCACCTGGAAACACTGGCCGCAACGGGAGGACTTCTTGTCGCGTCTGCAGGTGATCCTCAGCCGGTTGCCGCGCCGAGTTGCCTACTACCCCGGTGCGCTCGATCGTTTTGAACGCTTCACAGGTTGCCCTTTCAACGGTGACGAGTCAGACCAACCCACAGCGGGCACCCGCCGCGATCTGCCGCAGCTTCCGTGGACTCTGTTCCGCGACGTGAATCCAGCCGACTCGCCGCTGTTCTGCCGCGAGGAATCGTTCGTCCCGGTCTGTGCCGAGATGCCGCTCGATGCCGCCGACGAGTTCAGCTTTCTCGGCCAGGCCACGGACTTCGTCAACGATGAGTTGTGGGGCACGCTCTGCGCGACGCTCACGGTCCCTTCGGCGTTTCGACATTCGGAACGGGGTCGCTTCGAGTTTCAAGCCGCGATCAACCGCTTGCGATACGGCACGGTCTGCATCAATCAATGGCCGGGGATCGCGTTCGCTCTGCTGACTCTGCCGTGGGGCGGACATCCCAGCGGCACGATCTTCAATCCACAAAGTGGACTCGGCTGGGTTCACAATACGTTCGGCCTGCAATTCATCGAAAACACGGTCCTCGAAGGCCCGCTCGTCGTCGTTCCGAAACCAATTTGGACCCCCGGCCATCGTCAGGCGGAGTCCATCGCTTGGAACCTTTTCAATCTCTATCACCAACCGTCGCTCCGCCACGTCGGCGAGCTGACCTATGCCGCCTTCGCGGCGTTGTTCAAGTAACTTGGGAATGCAGCCATGACGCAGCTTAAAGACAAACGAGTTCTGATTACCGGCTCCGGCCACGGCCTCGGTCGTGAATTGGCCAAGACCTTCGCCAAAGCCGGATGCGAGATCATCGTCACCGACCGCGAAGCGGATCGAGTCGCTGAAACAGTCGCCTCGCTGACGAAGTCCAACTTGCGCGCCTTCGGTTACGTGATGGACGTGACCAACGCCGCGAGCGTCCAAGACGTCCACGAACACGTCCTCTCCGAGCACGGTCCGATCGACATCCTGATCAACAACGCCGGCATCGTCAGCGGCGGCACCTTCGAGAATGTGACGCTCGAACGTCATAAGGCGATCTTCGAGGTCAACTGCCTCGGCCCCGTCACCGTCACGCACACGCTGCTGCCGGAACTGCTCGCTCGGCCGGAAGCGCACATCGTCAACATCGCCAGCGCATCGGCCTTGCTGCCGCTGCCGTTCGCCGCGACGTACGCCGCCAGCAAATGGGCGGTGCTGGGATTTTCGGAATCACTGCTGGCCGAGTTGCGGCTCACCGGCCACGGTCATGTTCATGTCACAACCGTCTGTCCCGGTTACATCGCAACCGGCATGTTTACCGGTACCAAGACTCCGTTTCTGATGCCCATGCTGACCCCCGGCATTCTTGCCGAACGGATCGTCCGTGCCGTGAAATCCAATTGCGAATTGCTGCAAACGCCCTGGCAGGTGAAATTCCTGCCGTTCATCACCACTCTTTTGCCCCGTCCCGTGCAACGCTGGCTGGGAGTCAAGCTCGGCGTCCTCACCGGAATGCAGACGTGGCAAGGCATGGCCGAACCGCCACGATTCGCGAAGCCCACGCTCCAACCCTTAGCGTCGGATTCCGTGCCACGAGTGCTCAGCAAGTAGTTCGAAGAAGCGCGGTGCCTGACCCCTGTTTGTAGACGCTCAGGAGTCCCCGCCGTGAGATGCTGCGAACCCTCCGAAGTTCGTTACCATGCGACCGCATGGTAGAGGTTCCTCCGGAGGTGATTTCGTGATGCGATTCACTGGCGTGTTCCTGTTGATCATCGGACTGCTGACTGGCCACACGAGTGCCCTGTATGCAGCCGATCCGTCTGCCGAGGCGGTCGAATTCTTTGAAAAGAAGATCCGGCCGATTCTGGTGACTCACTGCTCTGAATGTCACAGCCGCGACAGCAAGAAGCAACAAGGCGGATTGCTACTCGACTCTCGCGATGGCTGGATGCGCGGGGGAGACTCCGGCGCGGTGATCGTCCCCGGCGATCCCGACAAGAGTCCGCTCATTCTCGCGGTGCGGCAGACCGACAAAGACTTGAGGATGCCGCCGAAACAGAAACTGAGCGACACGCAGATCGCAGACCT
Source organism: Planctomyces sp. SH-PL62 (assembly GCA_945905295.1). GTDB lineage: Bacteria > Planctomycetota > Planctomycetia > Planctomycetales > Planctomycetaceae > SXKJ01. The sequence goes on from CAMDPX010000058.1 coordinate 31,483, forward strand.
CGAAGCATGGGTGAAGAACGGAGCCGTCGACCCACGCAAGGCGGCGGTGGGTCAGGTCGAGGAACTGACGACACGTCCCAAGTACGGGATGAGTCTTGAAGAGGGCCGCAAATTCTGGTCGTTTCAGCCGGTCAAAGATCCGGCGGTTCCGAACGCGCGAAACGCGAATTGGCCGCGCACGGCCGTCGACAATTTCATCGTCGCGCGGATGGAAGAAGCGGGCGTGAGTCCGGCTCCCGCTGCAGATGCGCGGACGTTGCTGCGACGGGTCACATTCGATCTCACTGGTCTGCCCCCAACTCCGGCTGAGATGGACGCATTCTTGGCGGACACGTCGCCGCAGGCTTTCGAGAAGGTCGTCGATCGACTGCTCGATTCGCCCCGCTATGGCGAGCGCTGGGCTCGCCACTGGCTTGACGTGGTCCGCTACGCTGACACCTGCGGCAATGCGTCGGACTATCCGGTGCCGCAAGCTCACCGCTATCGCGACTGGGTCATTCGCGCGTTCAATCGCAATATGCCGTATGACCAATTCTTGCGTGAGCAGATCGCTGGCGACTTACTCCCCGGCGGAACGGAAGCCGAGCGATTTGAGCGCATCACCGCGACCGGATATCTCGCCATCGCGCGGCGTTTTGGCGGTGATCGGAAAGGCGAGCATCACCTCACGCTCGAAGACACGATCGACAATCTCGGCCGAGCGTTTCTGGGTTCGAGCATCTCCTGTGCTCGGTGCCACGATCACAAGTTCGATCCCTTCACGATGAGCGACTACTACGGTCTGTACGGCATCTTCGAGAGCACGCGATACCCCTTCCCCGGTGCCGAGGCCGACAAGAAGCCGGCCGACTTCGTACCGTTGATGACTCAGCCCGAGATCGACGCGCTGCTCGCACCGCATCGTGAGAAACTCGCCACGATCGACGCCGAGATCAAGACGCTCGAAGCCGCTGACGCCGAAGCGAAGAAGTTGCCCGATGGCCCCGACAAGAAGGCCGCCATTGATGCCGCTGCGAAGGCGTTGGCCGAGGCTCGCAAGAAACGAACGACGGTCGCTGCGGAAGCGCCGGCCATCAATGACGCCTACGCCGTCGCCGATGGAAAGCCTGCGAATACGAAACTGCAGTTGCGCGGCGATCCGAAACGGCTCGGCGATGAAGTCCCCCGTCACTTCCCAGCGATCCTGGGTGGGAATGAACTGCCGAAGGACGCCGCAACCAGCGGTCGGCTGCAACTCGCCGAATGGATCACCGATCCCAAGAACCCACTCACGGCACGCGTGATGGCGAACCGCATCTGGCAGTTTCATTTTGGCCGTGGCATCGTGCAGACCCCGAACGATTTTGGCGCGCGGGGACAAGCTCCGACGCATCCCGAACTGCTCGACTTCCTCGCGAGCCGTTTCGTGGAGAGTGGCTGGTCGGTGAAGGCCATGCACAAGCAGATTCTGTTGTCGCAGTCGTGGCAACTCGCCAGCAGTTCCGATCGCGCCGCGATGGTTAAGAACGCGCAGCTCGATCCCAACAACGATCTGTTCTGGAAGTTCAACCGTTACCGGCTCGATGCCGAGTCCATTCGGGACACGTTGCTCTTCGTCGGCGACGACCTGGACGAGTCACCGGCAGGGACGCACCCGTTCCCGCCGCAACACACCTGGGGTTGGACACAGCACAATCCGTTTGTCGCCGCGTATGAGACTCGTCGCCGCAGCATCTATCTGATGCAGCAGCGTCTGAAGAAGCACCCGTACCTCGCGCTCTTCGACGGTGCCGATCCGAGTTCCAGCACCGGTGTGCGACTCCCGAGCACAACGCCGTTGCAAGCATTGTTCGTCATGAACGATCCGCTCGCCCATGCCGAATCAGCGAAGCTCGCGTCACGCGCGATCGGGTCGGCAACCGACGACCCGGCTCGGATTACCGCCGCGTACCAGATCGCATGGAACCGCTCACCCTCTTCCGATGAACAGCAGGAATGCGCCGGCTTCCTGAAGCAATACCGTGAGCAGCTCGCGGAACTGAAGACACCACCCGACCAGGCGGAACTCAAAGCATGGTCCGCACTGGCCCGCGTCTTGATGAGCAGCAATGAATTCGTATTTGTGGATTAAGACCCCATCCGGCTTGCCCGGATGGTGAACAAGATGGAGAGCTAAAAGCGAGAAGCGACCGATCTCCCCCCAACTCTGCCGTTCCTCCGCCGAAGGCGGAG